>SKOK01000130.1 GCA_007120085.1 Bacteroidales bacterium
CAGAAGGGCCTAATAGGCGCAGAATCCGGTTTCCCGGTCGTGGAAACCTTTTGTTCCTGATGCTTACTGCTATGATGTTTTACATTGTGGTGTACTCTGGTGCAGTTAGTGAGTATGAGCCCTTTGTTGCGGAAGAAGTTGATGAAATGGCTATTGAGGCCTTCAGTGATGATGACATCCATTTTTTCCAGGATACGATTACCCGTTATTTGTTGGCGCAGCGCTTTAACGGCAGTATTTTGGCTGCACGTGAAGGCACTGTGCTGATCAGCCGCAGTTTTGGGTTTGCTGACTTCAGAAACCACACTCCCCTGACTCAGCAAACGCCTTTTCAGCTTGCAAGCATCAGCAAGACTTTTACTGCAGCTGCCGTGTTAATGCTTCACAACCAGGGAGAACTGCACATTGATGACGAGGTAACCCTGCATATCCCTGAGTTTCCCTGGCCGCACATTACGGTCAGACAATTGCTGACACACACATCGGGGGTACAAAACTACATGTGGCTAGTCGAGCGATACTGGAATCAGCCACATATGCCCAGCAATGAAGATATGCTGCAGTTGTTTATCAACTATCCCCGGCCATTGAATTTTACTCCTGGTCGGAGATTTGGGTACTCCAACACAGGCTATGCTTTTCTGGGCTTGCTGATAGAAAGGGTTTCAGGGCAAAGCTATGCAGAGTTTATGCAGCACCGCATCTTTGAGCCTCTGAAAATGCACCAAACCTTTGTTTACAACCCCAATTGCAGCCTTCCCATGACCGACGAAAGGGCTTATGGCTTTAGGCCCTGGGGAAGAAGACAGATTGTTATTCCTGATGTGCATCACGATGGTGTGATGGGCGACAAAGGCATTTACAGCAACATTACTGACTTATATAAGTGGGACAGGGCCATCAATACCGGTTTTCTTCTGCCAGACAGCTTATGGCAACAAGCCTTTGAATATACCCGCTTGCACAATGGACGGACGGTCAGGTATGGGATGGGCTGGCGCTTGCAAAGCTACATGGATAATCACGTGGTGCATCATCCTGGCCGTTGGAATGGATTCAGAACCTCATTCAAACGCTTTGTTGATGACGATGTTACCCTGATCTTGCTGAGCAATAATAGCCGGGACATTAACCATCTGATTAATCATTTGCAAAGCATATTGTTCTACAGGGAGATTGCTGCAAGGGAAGCCCCTCCCGAGGCAGAAGACCCCTTCGACTATGAAGTGATCGGAGGAGGAAATTAAAAAACCGCCCCCGGAAACCAGGGGCGGTAACACCAAAAAATTAACCCTATTCTTTGTTTTAAATACAAGTGCCGCAGCACTCGTCAATCAAGAGAGCAGCAGTGGCTGAACCTTCGCAGCAGCTTGCTTCAGCTTCATTGGAAACCATCACGGTTTTTACCTGCTCAGATGACTTTTCTGAGCTGCACTCAGAGCCTGTTGATGCTGCTGAAACACCTGTGCATCCTGCATCCATAGCTGCCTGGGTAACACCCGTACAACCTGCTTCAACTGCCTTTTCTGCAACCGATGTGCAGTCGCTTGACTTCATGTCAGCTGTCATTGTAACTTCGCCAGAAGATGAACAACACGATTCGGATGAAGCCGTCATTACTACCTCAGTATCACCACAACCTGATGACTTGTCAGCAGTAAACAGACCATTGCCGCTTGTCTGTGCAATTACAAAAACGGCAAGTGCCACGAGCACAAGCGCGCTTGAGAGGGAAATCAAAATTCTTTTTTTCATATCAAATGTGTTTTGCGTTAATAATCTATTTTAATTTAGACCAAATATAAATAAGATATTTAACATAGAGCAATTCAGGCCTGTGAAAAAAAGTTAAATATTTTTTCCGCCTCGTATTTTGCAACAAAGAATGTGTGTAAGTTTTTCTTTGTGAGCGGATTACCTGTTGGAGAAAATTTGAATGACGCCAACAATGTCTATCACGTTAATGATTCCGTCAGCATTGATGTCAGCATTCATAAAGCAGAAAGGATCAGGCTCATCACCAATAAAATAATTACTTAGTGCAACCACGTCAAGCACATTGACGATGCCATCAGCATTTGCGTCGCCGGTATTGTTATAGAGCACTTCTTCAATGATTTTGTCCTCATTGATTAAAATCTGGCCCTGGGCTGATTGGTAGCATTGGCGGGTAATGGTATATAAGTGGCTGCCGGATTCATCAAACTCGAAAACATATTCACCAGCCGGATGTGATATTTCATCGATGGTGATAATGGCGTCGGTGATTTCGTTTCCGGCTTCATCGATCACTTCAAAAACGACAGTATATGCCTGGGGTAGGTTTTCTATTGTGAACGACCGTGCGCCGGGCGCGCCTATCAGCGGCCAGGTTTCTTTTCTGCCGGAAGCATCGGCAGCCGAAAGGTAGTAAGTGATCAGGGTGTCGCCGGGGCTAACGGGGATAAGGCCTGAATAGGTGTTGCTGCCGGAGTGGAACATGGGAATGGTGTCAAAAGCACCTTCATTGGCTTTGTAAATAACGAAGAGGGAATCAGCATACAAGTCTTCGCCGCTGTAGGGCGTAATGGTGGCATCTATCTGGAAATCTGTGCGGTATTCATGGTGCCCGTGCAGTGGAATGTGTTCGATGTGCAGCATACCCAGGTCGGAGATGTCCTTGACCCGGCAGTGAAGCGCATCGGTTGATTGCCAGGAGCCAGTAAAACCAAGAACTTCGTAACCCGGCAGTGCTTCTTCATAGGCAGCAATGGCTGCTGCGTCCCACGAAGAATTCATAATGGGCACATAAACCCTTTCATTAAGAATGAGCGCATTGGTATATGGTTGACCGTTGGGTACATATACCCTGTAAACCTGGTAAGGTGTGCCGTAAGCACTAATTTCATTTTCAAAATAGTCAACCACTTGTTCATAGGCCCAATACCGTGGGTGAGATGAGGGCACCTCGGCGATCATGATCTTGTCAACATCAAGGAACTTAGCCCAGGTATCAATGTGTTTAATATATGCACCCTGTGCATCAAGGGTTACGTGGTAGTTGTTAACACCTGCAAATGCTTCCATCTGGTCAAGCACGAAATCCTGGTTGTATCCGTTTTCTTCCCACACCAGATCGGTAGATGCACTTGATCCCATGCCATCGCTCATGTAGTTGCCACCGGTGTGTACAACGTTCATCCCATACCTTTCGATGCCAAAATAGTTGGCCATTGCTTGTGGAATGGCATCATCGTCAGGTCTGGGGCGGTTGTAGGGGAAGTCGAGGACAGCAACTTCGCCGTTTCCGTCAGCAATGAACCAGGGGCCGTAGTCGCGCGTCCAGATACTGTTGGACGGTGCAATGATGAATTCACAGTTGTCGAGGTTGACACCAGCGCCATTGTAAGCATTGATGGCTTGATTTTGCTGCCAGCTACCACTTACGATGGTGTAAACGGTAGCGTGTTCAGACATTGCCGCAACCAGGCTGAGCGGAATGCCCAATGGATAACGTATCAGGACGCCCTGGAGCCTGTTGAATTCTGCAAAGCCTTTTACGGGGCCTTCCGGAGGAGCCGTCGGCACAAAGTGCATGCCAATTTCACCTCTCCGAAGTTCTTCTTCGGCTGTCATGCCTTTGGGCAGGCCATCGTATTCTTTCCATTCAGGGGTTTGCGCATAAGCAGGTGTCACCAATAAACTGACGGTGAGAGCGCACAGTAATAAAAATAAAGTAGTTCGCATAATGATGTAGAAGAGAAAAATTAATGCGTTTGCCTCGGTGCAAACACGTATAATGTTAAATATGAGCACAAAGGTATCGTTTTTTCAAGCGCGCTTATTCATAAAATTTCCTAACAATTAATCTACCGTAATGACAGACCTCGACCTGTCACAAAAAAACAACCCCATATTGAAAAAAAGTTGTAACTTTATACCCTTGTTTTCATGGTTGCAGAGGGAAAACCAACATACACATGTTGTTGCGGTTTTCCCTTTCTTTTGTTTGGGG
>SKOK01000047.1 GCA_007120085.1 Bacteroidales bacterium
CCTTGAGTGGCGAGATCTCAATGCGCAGCGGCCGCAGCCTGGTTGATCCTGCTGACGACTGGCTCTTCTCCAATTGTTTTATCATGCAGGAGGGTGAAAACTACCTGCTTGAGTTTTATTACACAGGAAGGACAACATCTGCTACTGAGAAAATGTCTGTATTCCTGGGCGATTCACAGGAATCAGGCTCCATGGAACAGTTGCTATGGTCGGATGAGTTCAGCACAGGCCTGAATTATCAGCGCGCCGTTACGGCCTTTTCTCCTCCGGCCGACGGCATCTACTATATTGGTTTTCACGCACACAGCGATGAAGATGAGGGTTGGATATACATGGATGATGTCCAGGTGCAAAGAAATCACGACATTGACATATCCCTGGATCAGATTGAGGTGCTGGAAGACCCTTGCGGGTTTTCAGAGCATACTCCCGTAAGGATAAGTTACAGAAATTCGGGCAATGTTGATATAAGCTCCCCATTAACGCTGAGTTATGAGCTCTTAAGCCCTGCAGGTCAGATCGTAAATGAAGGCGAAGTGGTCATTGATGAACTGCTTGCAGTGAACCAGGTTGACTTTCTTGAAATCATGTTGGATTTGCGTATGTTTGGGAAAAACACGATCAATGCCGGGGTAAGCCTTCCGGAAGAGCTTGCGGAACCTGAAACCGGGAACAATTTCCAGTCACTTGATGTTTTCAGCACGGCGCTGAACCCTGAAGTCGAAGATGTGTACATCTCCTTTGAGCAGTTCCATGATCTTTCAGAAACAGGCTGGACAGTTCACGATGTCAATAATGATGGTTTTTCCTGGGACCTGGGTACTGGCTATACGACCTTTTCGTATTCCGGAAGCCATATGATGTTTTACACTTTCAGCCAGAACAACGATGCAAATGACTGGCTTTTCTCTTCATGTGCGAATCTTGAAGCCGGGAATGTGTATGTTGTAAGCTATTTTTATCGTGTGTTTCATGGTGATTTTCCGGAAAAGATGCGTTTTGTCATTGCTGATGCCCCGCACCCTGATGCTGTCATCCAGGAGCTTGATGTAAAAGAAGCCCTGAATAACTATACTTACCGGAAAGCCAGCTATGCCTTTTCCGTAGAAGAAGCAGGGCAGTATTATTTTGGATTACAGGCTTTTAGTGATAAGTTTAACAGGTATATTTTTATTGATGACTTTGGCCTTAGAAAAGCCACTGATAATGATGCTGTTGTATCCTCCGTGCAGGCAGATGCAAAGGTTTGTGACTTTGGAGAACAAACACCAGTTAAGTTTGAGATATCGAACTTAGGTGAAGCGCCATTGCCTGCTGGTGAGCTGAATGTCAGCATAAACGGACCTGATGATGTTCAGAGTTTCACGATCAACACCCCGGCTATTGACATGCTTGGCAAGGCTGATGTGTATATTGAGGCTGACATGACGCTGGCCGGACGCTATACGGTGAATTATTCATTAACTGTTGATGCTGGCGGTCAAGGCGTAAGCGATAACGGCTCTGTTAATCTTTTTGCCTGGAGGCATGACCTGGCGCATCCCGGCAAGTGGCATGTCCAGGATTTTGAGGGTGTTGCCGTGATGCGCGAGAAAGGCTGGTCGTCTCATAACCTAAACAATGATAACCGCTATTGGGGGATGCGTGTCAACGACCCGGCATTTGCTTACAGCGGAAACAACTATCTGGTGTATTTCACCGGCAACACAACACATTCGGCCAACGACTGGGCTGTCAGCGGATGTTATGAACTGGAAGGTGGCAGGAAGTACAAGGCTGCATTTTATTATCTGCTTGGCTCTGGCAGTCATAACCTGTTGCTTGCCGTGGGTGATGAGCCTTTGCCCCAGAATATGAGTGAAGTGGTGTGGGAGGAAACCGGGCTTGTGGATGGCGGCAACACTGAATATCAAAAGGGAGGCGGTATCTTTGAAGTGCCCCATTCCGGAACCTATTATTTTGGCATAAAACAGTTTAGTCCCGCCGGACAAGGTTCTTCGATCGTTGATGATTTTGCGGTGATCGCGCAGCCGGAGATCATTCAAATTGATGGTTTGGTTGAACAGGGCCAGGAAATCGTTGTAACGGCCCTGGGGAGCGACTCCCTGCAATGGTTCAGCGACCCCGGACTTACCAACATGATCGCTACCGGCACTACGCTGAATTATACAATCACAGAAGATCATAACTTTAAGCTGTATGCAGCTGAATCAGTGCATGGCATTATGGGGCCAGCCGATACGCTTTATGTGTATTTGTTTGAAGAATACCTGCTTACGCTCCAGGCCGAACCTGAAGAAGGGGGAGAGGTGTTTGGCGGAGGCAGTTTTGTTGAGGGTGAGGAAGTGACAGTAAGTGCCCAGGCAAATGAAGGCTTTGTATTTTTGAATTGGAAGGATGCCGGTGGTACAACAAGCGACCAGGTTGAATATACGTTTGCAATGCCCGGCGAAGCCTATACGATCACGGCTGTCTTTATCCCTGATGCTACACACATTTCGGACAGGAATGTCCCGGATGTTAACATCTTCCCAAACCCTGCATCGGGGCAGTTTAACGTTGTTTCAGGTGAGAAAATACACCGCATAGTTGTTGCAGACATTCGGGGAAATATCATTAAACAGCTCAATGTTGATGATTTTCAAACTGCTGTTTCAATATCAGAGCTTTCAAATGGTATATACATTGTGAAGGTTTACAGTGAAAATGGAGTTTATACCGGAAAACTTGATGTCCGCAATTAATGTTTGGGTCAAACAGCCTTTATTAACACTTCCGGTTTGGGGATTTCCCCTGAACCGGAAGTGTTTTTTTATTGGCAGAAAGGCAATTTCTGATTAGCTTTGCAAGAAAATAGTCATATATGAGTAAACCTTTGATTTTGATCACCAATGATGATGGCGTAATGGCCCCTGGCATTCGTCATCTTGTAAAGTTTATGCTGGAGATTGGCGACGTTGTCGTCGTGGCACCCGACAAGCCACAAAGCGGAATGGGGCACGCCGTTACGATGACCGTTCCCCTGCGACTTGAAAAAATTACCGTTAATAGCGGGCACGATGAGTACAGCTGCAGCGGCACGCCGGTTGACTGTGTCAAGCTGGCCGTGAATAAGGTGTTGAAGAGAAAACCTGATCTGCTGGTCTCAGGCATCAACCATGGCTCCAACGCATCCATCAGCGTTATTTACAGCGGCACCATGTCGGCTGCCATCGAAGGCAGCATGGAAACCATCCCGTCGATTGGCTTTTCACTGCTTGACTACAGGTTTGATGCCGACTTCATGCCTTCCAAAAAATACGTGCAACGTATTGCAAAGAATGTGCTTGAGCATGGTTTGCCCAAAGGTATTTGTCTGAATGTTAATATTCCGGCGGTTCCTGAAAAGGATATCAAAGGGGTAAAGGTTTGTCGCCAGGCACGTGGCAACTGGAATGAAGACTTTGACCATCGCACAGACCCCATGGGTAAGGAATATTTTTGGCTGACAGGAGAATTTATGTTGCATGAGAACAGCGATGAAACAGATGTGTGGGCACTTGAAAATAAGTACATATCGGTAGTGCCTATACAATTTGATTTTACTGCACATAATGTGATACCCGAACTTAATACCTGGAGCTTTGACACTAAATAAAGACAGCTGGGCACTTGGCGTTGTCATTGGCCTTGTATTGCCGGTGGTCGTATATGCCATTGTGATACTTGCATTTGCACAGTATGGTCATGTCGAAAACTTAGTATATACCATACGGCCTAAAGTGCCATTTTTGGTGGCGGTATTCAGCAACCTTCTCCCGTTTCGCTATTACATGGTGAATAAAAAATATGATCATACCGGCAGGGCCTTGCTGCTGGTGACTTTTTTGATGGTCATCCTGGTGTTTCTCATTCTTTCATAAATCTGATTGAATTATGGCTCGGTATTATGTGATTGCCGGCGAATCATCAGGCGA
>SKOK01000171.1 GCA_007120085.1 Bacteroidales bacterium
CGCACCCCCTGTGGAAAAAGTGTATTGCATAGAGCCGAATCAGGCCATCACACCTGGTGAATTATCTATGTTGAGCTTTTTACTGCCCTTCGATTATCCCCCGGAAACCACATACATGGTTACCCCCATTGCAAATGACCTGCTTATTATTGATTTTTTTGAACTAGTTGGCAACGCACTGCATGTCACGGTATCCACCGAACCAAACCATTGGTCAGGACAAATATACTTTGACATATTGATATTCATGGACGGCGGAGAACCGCATCAATACACCGGCATACATTATGTAAGTCAGAACCCGGTTCCACCAGTTGAGTTTGAGTGTCTGTTCAATACGGTTATAGATGGAAACCAGGTGCTTGTGCAATGGAATGGACTACACACCTACCCTTTCCCCGATCGCCCTTTGCGCTCAACACTTTCGGTTAACGGCAACCGGTATTTTAAAGTCAACCCCTCCGCTGATGCGCCTGAGGGTTATTATGGTGATTACACCATCACGCTGGAACCCGGCATCCATGCACTCACCCTGGTTGTTGACGACTACCAGGTAAACCGTGCTTCATTTACACTTGATGTTGTTATAGAAGAACCGCCGCCACCTGTTCCGTATTTTGCCCTGGCCCCTGATGGTAAATCAAATCCCGATCCCTGGTACAGGTGGATCAGCAATCCTGAAGGTGTCACGCCCGTGAATTTTTATACCAACCTCCACGATAATGATATTACCGAAGTCAGGTTCTATTATGCCCACGACCACACCAGTGAATGGATGTTATTTTGGACCGACATCGACGGAACAAGCAACAGTGCACCCGGCGATCCCGACAGCGAATCTAATGATCACGATGGCTGGTGCGGCTACCTGTATCATGAAATGCTGGGCCTAATTCCATCTGAATTGTTTTTCAAGGCAGAGGTTGAAACAAGTGATGGAATTGTTCATGAAACATTGTCTGCGACATCACTTTATTACACATTAACGCCACCCAATGCTTTTCTTATCACGACAAGCGAAGGCCACGTTATTGAAAATGAGTATGTAACAGACCAAGAAGAGGTAATGCTTCATTTTACCCCTTTACACGAACATTTTGAATACGCACAATTTCAGCATTCCGATTTGCCAAAGGATTATGACAAGGGAACACCACAGGTCGAGCAGCCCAATAATTATTACTGCGGCCCTGCAGCGCTTGCTATGTGTCTGAAATATTTTGCAGAAAAAAGCCCTGATCAATGGGGGCATGTTACAGGGGGGCTGAGTGATGGGGCACTCATGGACTCCCTCGCAAATCGTTGCGGTACGGTAAGCCCTAAAGGAACAACCGAAAATGGCATGGAATCCGGGGCATCAGGATGGATTGACAAACAAGGCGGCGGATTCAAAGTGGAAGGATTTAAAGAATTCAGCGAATTCGGAAAAGACAAAATGGTACAGCATTTATTGCATGACTATCAGAAAAACAATGTAAGCCAAAACATCATCAGCAGATTTATGTTTGTCACCCATGACAATGACACATTATATCACTACATGACACTCAGCTCTGTGCATGATAAAGGGGCAGGATACAACCGGTTTAACTATGCTGATCCAATGCAGAAACCGCCACCGGTTGGAGGTAAGCTTGCGTTTGATCTTGATGATGAAGGCAATGCAAGTAATTTCACCTGGGATGATGGTGAAGAAATTGAGGGTTTCCAAATTAAAGAAGCAAAGCTGCTGTCCAGCATGATGATCTGTCCTAATGAGCCGGCCATAGTTTCGGAAGAAGGGGAAATAGCAGAAGGCCCGGAATTTCCTCCAGTTGAAGTTGATACCCCTGAAGGGAGTAGCACAGGCACAAGAGTAAGGGCTGTTGACCTGGACGGTAATAAATACGAGACAGATATCATTGTAAGGAGACCACCAAAAACGGTATGCCCTGATGAGTTTACGTTGCCTCTGGGCGGCGCGCCCCATAAACTGGATGAGTGCACACCGGGCGGTGGCAGTTACAGCGGGCCCCATGTGGATGATGGCTGGTTTTATCCCGACTTTCCAGGGGAATTCATCATTACATATACGCTGAATTTTTATGGATATGAAATCAGTACAGATTTTATCATAAGTGTGGCAGGATACGACTTTGGCGATGCCCCCGATGATCCATATCCAACACTTTTGGCCAACAATGGCGCCAGGCATTTAATGAGCCCTGATCTCTATCTGGGCCAGCTCGTTGACGCTGAAATGGACGGCCAGCCTTGCCCCTTTGCCCTGGGCGACGACCAGGACGGCACCGACGATGAAGACGGCATACGCTTTTTGAACTCCTTTGTGCCCGGCGAAACAGTGACTGTTGAGGCTACCGTGTTTGGCACGGGTTACCTCAACGCCTGGTTCGACTGGGAGGCCAACGGCTCATGGCACGACCCCGGCAATCACACCATCGTGAATCAACATGTAACAACCGGGATACACACCTTCGACATTACCGTGCCGGATTATGCTGCCATTGGCTTTACCTTTGCACGTTTCCGCCTGACCTCGCAATCAGGACTCAGTTTCCAGGGTACTGCCCCCGACGGCGAAGTGGAAGACTACAGGATCAGGATCAACGAACCGATGGGACACAAGATGCATTTCCCGCAATACCCCGATCCGGCCGGATGGGATGTAAAATTCAACGCCCCCGTTAAAATAGCTGATGACTGGATGTGTACTGAAACCGGCTATGTGGAAGACATCACGTTTTGGGTCTCCTGGCTCGAAGACATCACACCTGTTGACATGAACCTTGGCTTCGGCATCGAGATCTACAGTGACATACCTGCTGATGAAAGCAATACGGGATACAGCATGCCTGGAACACTTCTCTGGTCAAGAGATTATGCCATTGGACAATACGACCATGTGTTTGATTTTGATCACCCACAGGGCTGGTTCGATCCATTTACGGGCGTTTATGAAACCTGGGATCACCAAAACTGTTACAGGATCAACATAAATGATATTGAAGATCCATTCATCCAGGAATCTGGTACTATTTATTGGCTGGTAATCAGCGCATTTATCTCTTCCGACATGAATGACGAGTTTGAGATTGGCTGGAAAACCTCCCCGGATCAATTCCAGGATGTGGCTGTATGGCAGGTGCTTCGTACCTCATGGCAGAAACTACTCGATCCCATAACACAAGATCCGCTCAGCCTGGCATTCGTCATTTCGGGAAGTCCGATTGTCCCACCGGATCCAACCGACTTCTACCTTGCCCCGCTCGGAAAAACCAACCCCGATCCCTGGTACACCTGGATCAGCGATCCGGCCGGAGTTACCAAGGTGAACTTGTTAACTGCTTATCCGGCAGACCAGGTTGTAAGCGTTGATTTTTATTATTCAATGTATGTCGACAGGTCTTTGTGGACATGGTTTTATACCGATACCGACGGCACAAGCAATGCCGCCCCCGGCGACCCGGAAGCCGAATCCGAACTCAACGACGGCTGGTGTGGATACCTGCCACACGAAATGCTGGACGTTGGCAGTGCTGAACTGCATTTCAAGGCAATCATATCATTGTCTGAACTTGAAACGATTGAAGTAGTTGCTCCATTTAAGCTGAATTATACCGCTACACCGCCTAGTGCATTCATCATCATCGATGAAAATGAAGTGCTTGTTGAAGATACCTACTATACCGACCAGGAACAGCTTAGCCTGTTTTTCGTTCCCTTGCATGACTACTTCGGAGAAGTAATGTTTCAAACCAAACAGGAGTTACCCGCAGAATACGATAAGGGCACACCTTTTATCTCACAACCAGATTCCATTACATGCGGTCCGGCAGCAGCAGCTATGTGCCTGAAGTATTTTGCTGAGTTAAGCCCTGAGCAGTATGGCCATATTGTTGGAGAATATACTGATGCAGAATTAGTTGAAGCTCTTTCTGAATACTTTGACACAAAG
>SKOK01000133.1 GCA_007120085.1 Bacteroidales bacterium
CTCTGTGTAACTTTATTTGTTCTCGCAGATGGTCGCAGACAAGAAGCGCAGATTGTCGCAAATTTTGTGATAATCATCCCCCTGTGTGTCAAAAATCCTGTTCCCGAATGGTCGGGATTTCCAACATAGGCGTTTGGCTTCGCCGAGCTCGCAAGTGCTCGGTTCATGTGTTTATTATGATTTAGTTGTTTAGTCATATTTGGATTTTGTCAATCTGAGTTACCTGTGCCCGCGAAAGTGCGGTGGCCGCAATGCGGGCATGACATTAATATTCTTTTTTCATTTCTTTGCGCTCTTTGCGTGTTTTTATCTTTGCGTTCTTTGCGAGGAACAAAAAATTCCACGCAAAGCACGCAAAGATGCCATTAGTAGCGCCAGCGAAGAATCTTCCGGGACGCTAACAGAATCTTCACTTCGCGCTGCTCCTTTCAGAATAACATGGAATACCCTTCGAACATCCAGCTTAATCGACTATCGGCAATCGACAATCGGCATGAATGGTCAGAACATTGTCAGGGTACAGGATCATGACCACTCCCACCCCATGGATTACAGCTCAGGAACCTCTTCAAAGTAAGCCATCCACCTCTGAAAGGCCCGTGTTTATTTACAGCCTCAATACCATATTGAGAGCACGTTGGTGTGTATCTGCAAGATGGTGGCAGATAGGGTGAAATGGCGCCCTGGTATAGCCTGATTAACCCTATGATGAGCAAGCGTAGCAAGGTATTTATGGCCCGTATAACAATCATCACAAAGCATTAAACAATTCAATGAGCATCAGTGAAACTATCATCAATAAGCACCATGAGTTGCTGTAAAGCCTTTTGCATGGAGTTTTCTACAGCATCATATGGCAGCAATTTGCTTGCCGAATATATCAACGCCAATAACACGACAAAGTCCTTCGTATTTAAAAACGCATAGAAAGTGCTTTTGTTTTTCCGATAGGCTTCTTTTGTAAGCCTCTTTGCCCGGTTTCGATGCACTGCTTTTTTAAGCTGCCGCTTTGACGCCCCAATCAAACACTTTGCCGGATCAACGAATTGCTTGCTTTTTGGAATTCTGTCTGCAGGAGCATACTTATCAGCAGTGTCTTTCGACAAGCATAGCCACTGAACCCTGAAAGGATATGTAAAAAAGTGATTCCCTTCACAAAACAGCAATGATTGAAGCCGGTGATTGGCCAGCCTTTCGCTCTTTTTAAATGTTTGCATGGCACAGGGGAATAATGGACAAGCAGCAACAACAGGGCAGCTTATTTTTTATTCAGGCCTTCCATATACTGTTGAATGGCCATTGTCATCGAAGGAGCCGTTTTGGTAGGCGCAGTAATCTGAACTTTTAAACCATCCTTTTCAGCAGCTTTGGTCGTGGCTTTTCCAAAAGCCGCAATGATGCGTTCACCCTGTTCAAAATCAGGAAAGTTCAACCGAAGCGATTGAATGCCTATGGGGCTGAAAAACACTAGCATATCGTAGTTATTAATGTCCAGATCAGACACATCTTCAGGTACGGTACGGTATATGGGTGCAGCCTTAAACTGAATTTTGTTTTGCCGCAAAAGCTGCGGAATCTCTTTCTTGTGACTCTCCGCACAGGCAAACAAAAACTTCTCATCCCGGTGCTTTTTTATTACATCGATCAGCTCACTAAAATGGCTTTTCCCAAAAAAGATCTTGCGCTTCCTGAATTGCACATATTTTTGAAGGTAGAGGGCGATGGCCTCAGATGTGCAAAAATACTTTAGCTGATCTGAGATTTGCACCCTGAGCTCTTCGCACAGCGTAAAGTAATGATCTACAGCATGCCGGGAAGTAAAAATAACAGCCGTATAATCCTGTACTGGTATGCGGTTCTTCCTGAACTCCTTCGCACTGATGCGTTCGATCTTGATAAACTTCCTGAAACATGCATTCAGGTTAAACTGTTTGATAAGATCAGAATAGGGTGATTTGTCATTTTCAGGTGGTGGCTGTGATATTAAAATGTTCTTTATTTTCAAAAGACCCTCTCCTATCAATTTGGTTAACAACTAGATAATTATCAAAAAACAAATAAACTCAAGACGCCGGTAAATACATTGTCAACACTTTATAAATGATCAACAACGGCGCAAATTCGACGCCACAAAGGTACAAAAATAAATAGTACACAGAAAAACCTGATGCTGCATAAGCCAACAAAGAACCCCGCAACAGCTTGTATAAATTAATTGCAAGCAATAATGCCAGCATGACATATATGTTTGTTAAAGAAGGAGTAAACGCATTGTAAAAAACCAGCGGCAGCAAAATCAGTCCAATAAAGATATTTGAAAGAAAGATGTTTTCAAGATAAATGAAACTGGCTTTTCCTGTACTGAAAATCCCTGCAAGCAATTTTATCAACATCGCCTTTATGATGTAAAACAAAATAAATGCCATCAGCAAAACACCAAATATCAAGAGGGGGCGATAATGAGACAGGAAGGCAAGATGATTGTAATAATCCATCACCTGGTATGACAACAGCGCAGCTACAAGCAAAAAGTTGGCAGTTAACAGGTAAGTAGGAGTATCACGAAAAAACATCGCTTCCTTATCAAGCTGATAAAAATATCGCACGGCAAAAAAAGCTTTTAATGAGAAAGCCGTGCGTGCACTGAAATTATACCAGGATACAGCTAGCAGCAGCAGGCAGACAATCAAAACCAGCAACATCCAATCCCTTGAGTCAGTTGATGTAAGCGGTATGACATCCGGATATGCTTGCGGTTCAAGCTTGTGAGGACTACCATACAAGATGCTGCTGCTGACCGGCTCATTTTCAGCATAACTGATTGCTTCTGCATAGCCATCCTGAATGGCATGAGCTGTGCTCGCATAGTGCTCCGCAAAACTCTCCATGCACAAAAACAGAAGAAGTGTGGCAACTGTTAACCCGGCAAAATTCATCAGCAAATTTTTTGCAAAGATAATGCAGCTTAACAAACAAACAGGGATGTTAACCATTTAACATTTAAAAACCAACAAACAACATGAATTAACAAAAAAATAACAAATTGGCTTGGCTGTTTTGTAAATTAATCCTAATTTTGCTCTCCTTTGAAATTCAAGCACATCCATCATAAACAACTCTATATAAATCAAATGCAGTTACTCAATTCTATCAAACAAAAGGCAAAGAAAAAAAACAAATGCATCGTATTGCCCGAGGGCACCGAAGAGCGCACGTTACAGGCAGCCAACATCATCCTTTCTGAAGGCATCGCAAGGATTATTTTACTGGGCGCGCATGATACGATTCTCCATAAAGCAAAAGAACTGAAGCTTGACGTTATCGAAAAGGCTACAATAATTGATCCGCTGACTTTCGATCAAAAAGACAAATATGCGAAGGTGTTGTATGAGCTGCGAAAGCACAAGGGCCTGGAAATGGGAGAAGCACTGAAGCTTGTTGAAGACCCTCTGTACCTGGCTACCTTGCTGATAAAGGAGGGAGTTGCTGACGGTGAGGTTGCCGGGGCAATGAATGCCACCGGCAATGTGCTGCGTCCGGCTTTCCAGGTGATTAAGACATTACCGGGCATTAGCGTTGTCTCCGGTGCATTTTTGATGATCATGAAGGAAGCGCATTGGGGTGAAAACGGAATCATCGTTTTTGCTGATTGTGCAGTGCATCCCGATCCTACTGCAAAAGAACTGGCTGAAATTGCTGTTATGACGGCGCGCACCACGCGCTCAATTGTAGGGGCAGAACCCAGGGTGGCCATGTTGAGCTTTTCCACAAAAGGAAGTGCAAAACATCCCATGTGCGATAAGGTGATTGAAGCAACAGCCCTGGCAAGGGAGATGGAGCCCGGCCTTTTAATAGACGGAGAGATGCAGGCAGATGCTGCCATCGTTGAAGCCATCGGTAAAAGCAAGGCCCCCGACAGCCCCATTGCAGGAAAAGCCAATGTGCTGGTGTTTCCAACACTTGAAGTGGGCAACATCGCTTATAAGCTGGTGCAACGACTGGCCGGCGCTGAAGCTGTGGGGCCGGTCCTCCAGGGAATGGCCGCACCAATTAACGACCTCTCAAGGGGATGCTCCGTTGACGACATCGTGAACCTGGTTGCAATAACGGCAAACCAATAAGTTAATCCAGCAATACTTAACAATTATTCCATATTCCATATTTATAATAAACCATTATCAATGAAAATCTTAGTCCTCAACTGCGGAAGCTCCTCAATCAAGTATCAACTGATCGACATGGCAAACAATGCTGAACTCCTGGCGAAGGGTTTGCTCGAAAGAGTAGGCCTGAAAGACAGTGAATTCAAGCATCAGCCCAAAGGCAAAGAAGCATATATGCTTATCCAGGATGTAAAAAATCACGAGGTAGGCATCAATCTCATTCTCAAAGCCCTGCTGGATCCTGAACATGGTGTCATCGAAAGTGTTAACGACATCATTGCCGTTGGGCACAGGGTAGCACACGGTGGTGAAAACTTCAGCACCAGTGTATTGATTAACGAAGAAGTGAAAAAGAACATAGAAGAAGTCATAGACCTTGCGCCCTTGCACAACCCCGCAAACCTGAAGGGAATCATTTCGATGGAAAAACTGGTTCCAACCGTGCCACAAGTAGCTGTTTTCGACACGGCTTTTCACCAAACCATTCCACCGCACGCATATATGTATGCACTGCCTTATGAACTATACGAAGAGGAAAAGATCAGGAGATATGGTTTCCACGGAACAAGCCACAAGTATGTTTTTGAAAAAGCCTGTGATGCACTTTTCATGCGCAAAGGCCAGGTAAAAGCCATTACCTGCCACCTTGGCAACGGGGCTTCGGTTGCAGCCATCAAAAATGGAAAGTC
Source organism: Bacteroidales bacterium (assembly GCA_007120085.1). GTDB lineage: Bacteria > Bacteroidota > Bacteroidia > Bacteroidales > UBA7960 > PUPG01. The sequence goes on from SKOK01000133.1 coordinate 4,853, forward strand.
GGTGGATACTTCCATGGGGCTTACACCAGTTGAAGGATTGATCATGGGTACACGTACCGGCGATCTCGACCTGGGTGCCCTCCTCTACATCATGAGCAAAAAAGGACTCAGCCTTGATGAAGCAAACAGCCTGATCAATAAAAAGAGCGGGGTGCTTGGAATCAGCGGCATATCTTACGATATGCGCGACATTGAAAATGCTGCCTGGAACGAAGGTCATAAAAGAGCACAACTGGCTTTAGATATGTACTTCTACAGGATCAAGAAATACATCGGCGCTTATGCAGCTGCAATGGGCGGTGTTGATTTAATTATTTTCACAGGTGGTGTAGGAGAAAACGGGCCGGAAACACGGGAAATTATCTGCAAAGATATGGAATTCCTGGGTGTCAGCTTCGATGTCGAGAAAAATACCGGACTGCGCGGCAAGCTTGAAATGATCTCCAAACACGATTCAAAGGTAAAAGTGATGGTTGTGCCCACCAACGAAGAACTTGTAATTGCTCACGACACCTTGAAGGTCGTAACGGCTCACGACAAAAACGAAGACATATAAAAATAAAAGCAGATTGAAGAAAAAGCCCTGCCGTAATTCAACAGGGCTTTTTTTATTTCAGGTAAAAAGACCGGGTTAATCGTATGCGCATTAAACTTGCGGATACTTTTTCAAAAGATCAAACGGTTTCATAAGCATGTCAACATACTGGGCTCGCTTGTACGCATAAGGATCTTTGGCCTTAACCATCGAAAGCTTGCCCCTGAAATCATTCAGGCTGGCGTATGACTTACTCTCCATCCAGTCAGTAAGATCCTGGAGCATCTTGGTAACATGCGAGATCTTATGCTGATACAAAGCACTTACCACTTGAACGCTATCAGCTCCGGCAAGTATCATCCGTGCAATGTCATGGCCACTGAAAATACCGGTATTGCTGCAAATGTCAGCATTGATCTTTTCATAAAGCAACCCAGCAAAACGAAGAGGCATCCTGTAAAGCATTGGTTGGCTGGCATTGAAAGGATAGTTGTGCTCTTCACTACCCAGGTCTATGTCGGGATGAAACAGCCTGTTGAACAATACAAAACCATCCACGCCCTGCTTATCCATTTGCTGAATGAGGTTCAGGGTATTGGAATAAAACGGGCTTAACTTCACACTGACAGGAATGTTAACTTTCTCCTTTACTGCTGCCAGAATCGCAATTTGCTCCGCTTCAATCTCCCCTGCGGTCTTATCAAAACTGCCTGGCGTTGCGTAAAAGTTCAGCTCAAGTGCATCCACACCGGTTTGTGCCATTTCTTCAGCATAATCTTCCCAGGTGTCAGCATTAACGCAGTTCAGGCTGCCAATAACAGGTATGCCTAAAGATTCTTTTGTTTTGCTGAGCTTTTCAAGATGCTCCTCCGGACCAGCATGCTTGATATTGGGAAAGAGGTTGATCATTTCTGCATTGCGCTCAGCATATTCGCTAAGTGCATCTTCGAGCTCCAGGCTCTCCAGGTTGATCTGCTCCTCAAACAAAGACTTGAAAACGATGGCTGAGGCTCCTGCATCTTCAATCTTTTTAGCAAGATCAGGCTCAAGACTTAAGTTACATGCCCCTGCAATCAATGGGTTCTTTAGCTCTAAACCCAGGTATTTTGTTGTTAAATTTGCCATTTTTATTCCTCCCAGTTTTTGGTTGTTTATTATTATTGATAATTCGAGATATCCTGCACCAGAATCAATACAACAAAAATATGTTTTTTTTGTCCGAAATTCAAATTGTTTTTATGAAATAATCTTTTTTGATGAAAAATGAACCTTTGGGGTGCACCTGGAAACAGACTGAACCAGCCTCATCACCAATAATATACATATATAATTTCCTGGAGCAACAAAAAATTATTATCTTAGTGCTTTCTTATGTTACTGACTGTCAATTTTTTATTTAGACAAAATAAAGATTGAAATGGAAAAAAAGAATCGACGTTCATTTTTACGCGCGATGACTGGTCTGCCAGTCATTGCCATGGCAGGCAGCATGTTTCCCTTGCGACTGTTTGCCAGTTCGGTTGAATCAAAAAATCATTCCGTAATGAACAATTCCGTATCAGGTTATGAGCCGCGTTATATGGCTCTTCAAAAAAGTGGCGAATTGAAAGCCAGGGGTGAAGTATTGCACGAAAGAATGAGGAACTGTGACCTTTGCCCCCGCGAATGCGACACAGATCGTCTCAGCGGCCAGCGGGGCGACTGCAATGCCAATGCAGATCTCGAGATATCCTCTGCCAGCCAGCACTTTGGGGAAGAGAGCGAGCTTGTGGGGCGCCATGGCTCCGGCACCATCTTTTTTACAAACTGCTCATTGCTGTGTGTTTTCTGCATAAACTATGAGATCAGCCAGCTTGGCCAGGGTCGCAGGTACAACATTCGGCAGCTTGCAAACATGATGCTGCTGCTCCAAAGGCAAGGTTGCCACAACATCAATGTGGTTACGCCAACACACTACATCCCGCATATTCTGCTTGCGCTTGACAGGGCTGCAGCCAGTGGACTAAACATACCACTGGTTTACAATACGAGTGGCTGGGAAAAGACTGAGGTACTGGAATTCCTGGATGACGTAGTTGATATTTACCTTGCTGATTTTAAATATGCAGACAATGAAGCTGCTGACAGATATTCCCCGGGCGCAGCCAGTTATCCGGAGTTAACCCAGAAAGCGTTATTGGAAATGCACCGACAGGTTGGAGTAGCCAGGCCTGATCCTGAAACTGGTTTGATGAACAGGGGTTTGATGATACGCCACCTGGTGATGCCTGAAAACGTCATAAGAAGTGACAGTGTGATGCGATGGATTGCCAGCAACCTGCCAAAAGAAACCTATGTAAACATCATGTCGCAGTACACACCCATGTTTAAGGCTTTTGATCATCCGGAAATTGCCAGGCGAATAACGCGCTCCGAATACAGCAATGTTGTTACGATTGCACGCAGTGCAGGCCTAACCAACCTTCGATTGCAGATGCAGTAAAGACAAAAGTCGTTAAATGGCACAGGAGGCACAAATATGCACCTCCTGCGACTTTCTACCACCAAAACAACTACAACATTAACCAGAAACAAAAACCATTCAAAACTATAGAAAGCCAAATAGGTTTTGAATAGTGTTGCAATTTACGCTTTTTAAAAAATATGACAAAATAATTGAGTCATTGCTCAATGCTATCATTACCACCTGCCATACCTGTGAAACGGGTTATGATTATAAAACCCGCCAGGAAAGGCTGAGTGCTGATATAGGCCGGGTGCAGTCATGGGTGACATCCCTGATGAGGCACTCACCTCAACCCCGAAACGCAGGTTTTCGGTTACCCTGTAATCCAGCCCAAGCATCATTCCGCGTGGGTTTTGATTCATTGCATATGGATTCATGGTGGTTTGCGACATATCAAAGTTCGTTCGCTCAAACCAGGTGCCACCACTAATGCTTAGCTTTGGGTTTAAACGATAGACACCAAAAGCATACATTGTTGCACTATTCATGGCTGCAGGCTGGTCAAAAAGAGTTGATTCACTACCATAAGAAAACAACCCCTGCCCAGGCGAACCACTGAACCGGCTGGTTGAAAAAATCGTACCAACTTCAAGATGAAAGTCCTTACTTAAATCCATATTCAGACGGGGGGCAATCGAATTTGAAAACATATTGCCATATGCTCCGCCAGCGGTAAACATGCTTCCAAACTGCATCCCAAACCGGGGGTTGGCAAACTGGGCATTGACCTGAGCTGTAAAAGCGAGGCAAACAGTAAATATAATGCCGTAGATATAAAAGCGTGTTTTCATTGTATATGGTGTTTAAGGTTACAAATATACAAAATTTCTCATGAATTCACAACATCCCGTGCATAAAAAAAGAGGTGCAATGCACCTCTTTCGCTAAATAAAACTAGCTTCTCTAACCAAAACTAGCAATCAGTCATTAGTTATATTCCATTACAACAATATATTGCCCATCCTTCTTTGTGGCGTTCTCTTCAGTCAATGATATGGAGTTATCAGCCATCTGTGATTGCAATACCTCAGAAAATGCAGGTGAATCAACCGCACTCATCCCGGTTTCAAAGTTTGTAACCTCATTCACATTGATGTTATCAGTAACCGATTGAAGGCTAACTGAAACACTTGTTGCAGCATCCGGACCATTGCTTGCTGACCTGTTTTCAAAATCAAACCCAAATCCACGGGGTTCAACATTGTCAACACCTGCCAACATATCTTCGGTTACAACAATGGTAAAGTTAACCGTTGCACTTGCTTGCGCAACAACCTCACTCCTGATGCCTGCCAGAAGCATTAAGAAAAAGATTGAGGTAATTGCTATTGCTTTCATCTGTATGTTATTTTTACGCCGCGTCAATTATTGTGTTACAAATATACATCTTTATTTTACATTATGCAAGTTTTTTTGCTTTTATTTTTTATTTTTTTTACTTTGTTATTATTTAATTAATCTATTAGACTGGAATTCAGCGGTTTATAAGATTGTGTTTTATAATTTTTTTACACCATTATTAACAATGTGTATTATTTTTACATCACCCTCTCCCTTGTGCGGAAAAAACCGCAAAAGCGTAAATTTTCTTATCACAAAAAGACAACCCAGGCTTGCATTTATCCCAAATCGAGATACAATATTTGCAAGCAAACCTTAGATTGTTTATCTTTACAGACAAAACAGCGATGTCGAAGATTTTGACACACAGGGGAATAATTATACAAACTGGATGGTGGAGGTTAAAGGTTAGAGGGTTGAAGATAGAGGTTGGGAAAAAAATCTAACATCTAACTTCTAACTTCTAACATCTAACTTCTAACATCTAACTTCTAACTTCTAACTTCTAACTTCTAATATCTAATATCTAATATCCAATCGCCATCATGGAAACAAATACAAATCGCAGACATATAATCACTTATGAAAATATAAACACATGAAGAAATACAAATACGGCCTTGTCCTCAGCGGTGGCGGCACCCGGGGCTTTGCCCATCTAGGCGCCATTAAGGCATTGGAAGAAAACAACATCAAACCTGATATCATATCCGGCGTAAGTGCCGGCAGCATTGTGGGAGCTTTGTATGCCGATGGCCAGGATGCTGAAAAAGCACTGAAGGCACTCATAAGCAAAAACCTGCTGGGGTTTTTAAAACCAATGATCCCTCTTAATGGGCTGATTAAAATGACAGGCTTTGAAAAAACACTCAACAAATCCCTCAAAGCCAAAACATTTGAAGAACTGAAAATCCCGCTCATCGTACACGCCGTAAATATCAACACCAATGAATACACGCCCTTTGACAAAGGGAACCTCGTACAAGCCATTAAGGCATCCAGCTCAATACCTGTTGTTTTTCCACCTGTCAAAATCGGCCAGTATCAATACCTCGACGGGGGCATCATTAACAACTTTCCGGTTGAAACCCTGCAGGGAAAATGCAAAAAGATCATCGGAATAAACGTAAACCCCGTAGGCAAGCAAGACAATGTCAAAGGCTTGAAAACGATTGCAGTCCGTGCCTTCCACCTGACTATGAGAAACCACGCCGACTTGCGCAAGGACAAGTGCGACATATACATCGAGCCGGCCGAGATCGAAAACTATGGCATCCTGGATCTTTCGAGTGCCGAAGCAGTTTTTGAATTAGGTTATAAAAAAACCCTTGAAGTACTCAAAAGCCTTTAGCCTGCATTATTTCTTATACCAGGCCAGGGTCAATGCCCAACAACTTTTCTTACCTTTGCATTTTCTAATGCATTGCTGACATGAAGAATCATGATTTACACATTACCAACTCTCTGACAAGGAAGAAAGAGGTTTTCCAGCCAATCAAGCCTCCTTTTGTGGGCCTTTATGTGTGTGGTCCTACCGTATATGGTGATGCTCATCTCGGGCATGCACGTCCTGCAGTCACTTTTGACCTCGTGTTCCGCTACCTGAAACACCTGGGATATAAAGTTCGTTATGTGCGTAATATAACTGATGTCGGACATCTCGAAAACGATGCTGATGACGGAGAGGATAAGGTTGCAAAAAAAGCGAGGCTCGAACAGCTGGAGCCCATGGAGGTGGTTCAATACTACACTGACCGTTACCACCACGACATGGAAAAACTTAACATCCTGAAGCCCAGCATAGAGCCGCGGGCATCCGGACACATCATCGAGCAGATTGAAATGGCCCGGGCCATCCTGAAAGCCGGCTATGCCTATGAAGTAAATGGTTCTGTTTATTTTGATGTGGCCAGGTACAACATGGATTATAAATACGGAAAGCTAAGTGGCCGTGTGGTTGAAGAAATGGTTGCCGGCAACCGCGACCTCGAGGGGCAAGATGAAAAGCGCCACCCTGCCGATTTTGCGCTCTGGAAAAAAGCCTCGCCAACACACATCATGCGCTGGCCTTCACCCTGGGGCGAAGGCTTTCCCGGCTGGCACCTCGAATGCTCAGCGATGGGAGCCAAATACCTGGGCACCACCTTCGACATCCACGGAGGTGGCATGGACCTGCTATTCCCCCATCACGAATGTGAGATTGCCCAGTCGAACGCTGCCAATGGAAAAGATGCCGTAAGATACTGGATGCACAACAACATGATCACGATCAACGGACAAAAGATGGGCAAATCGCTTGGCAACTTCATCACGCTCAGGGAATTCTTTGAAGGAAGCCACAAATCACTGCACCAGGCTTATGACCCGATGACCATCCGTTTCTTTATCCTGCAGGCACACTACCGCAGTACGCTCGACTTCAGCAACGAAGCATTGCAAGCCGCCGAAAAAGGATTGCAACGACTCCTGCAGGCAATGGAAACGCTCGAACGGATCAAAGCGTCCAAAACCAGCTCAGTGGATGTGTCACTGCTTGAAAAAAAGTGCTACGAAGCCCTTAACGATGACTTTAACGCACCGGTTGCCATCGCTCACCTGTTTGATAGTGTTCGCACCATCAATTCTGTTAAAGATAAAAAAGAAAGTCTTTCTTCCGATCATCTGGAAAGCCTGAGAAATACGTTCAAAACTTTTGTAACGGATATTTTCGGCCTTTCCGGGGAGATCAGCAAGCAAGGGGAAGAATCAGGACAAATAATCAGCGGTCTGATGGACTTATTGCTAGAACTGCGGCAGGAAGCCCGCAAGCAGAAAGACTGGTCCACCTCGGACAAGATTCGTGATGCACTTAACGGACTCAATATAAACGTTAAAGATGGCGCAGAAGGAAGCAGCTGGAGTATCTCAGGCAAAAACTAAGTTGCCTACAAATATTCCATTACCCTGCCGGCAATCAGCAACAGGCTTATCTCTGCCCTTTTGGTGCTGTATTGTATGGAAAGCAGACGTTCTTCGGCCTCAAGCAGGTTTTTTTGCACCTCCCGCAACTCAATCCCCGAAAGCGCACCCAGCCGATAGCGTTCCATGGCTATGTCAAGCGTCTCATATGCCACCTGCAGGTTCTGTGTCTCAAGATCAAGCAAACGGAAGTTGTTCAGATACTCATTGTAGATGTTGATCAGGTCAGACTGCACCGCTTTCAGGGTTTCCTCATACGCAAGCTGGCTGTTCTCCACCTGTATGGTGGCATTGCTGACCTGTCGCCTGCGGTTAAAGCCGTCAAAAATGTTTACCCCCAGGGTTACAGCATAATTCATCCCATAGGTTTGCTGGTCGGTAAAGGTGCCTGTCTGAAAAGTACTGTAATTGTATCCATAGCCGGAACTCAGGCTGACCCACGGGTAGGCTTGTGATGCAGCCAATTGTTTATCATACTGCGTGATGCGCTTATTTTTGGCAGCTGAACGCAATACGGTGTTGTTTCTAAAAGCTGCATTTTCAAGGGTCTCATAAATCATGATATCGTTCAAAGGAATGATGGTATCGGCAGGCTGCAGGTTAAAACGCAGGTTGTCCAATGCCATCAGCTCATTCAAGCGAACCTGCGATGCCCTGACCACCTCTTCCTGGCGCCCCATGCGCGAACTATCTGCATTCAGGAATACTTCCGCCTGCAACAGCTGGAGTTTTGAACCCGAGCCAAGCAAAAAACGTTCTTCATCAATGCGAACGCGCTCGCGCGACAGTTCAACAGCAAACTTCAGGTTGTTCAGCAACCGCTTTTGCTGAATCAGGTTGAAGTACTCTGCAGTGATACCGGCAACCATATTTTCAATGGCTATTTGTGTATTTAGCTCTCCCACTTCCTGGAGCGCCGACAACTTGTCATAGCTGATCTGCGCCCTGAAACCATCAAAAATCGTCCATCCCAATGTGACATTTGAGCTGCCCACCGTATTGTGTATATTGCGGAGCGTGCTTTGATTGCCATCGAGATCGGTCCGGTCTGTGGTGTTGCGTGTCCCTGAGAACTGGCTGCGAAAGTCGAGCGACGGCAGAAACCCTGCATTTCCCAAAGTCAGGTTGTTGTCAGAAATGGCCTGGCGGTTGCGGGCAATCTGAATTGAATAGTTATTTTCAAGCGCCGTGGCAAGGACATCCTTGAGCGAATGCACCTGCTGCGCCGGCAATTCGCTGAAGCCTAAAACCATCAAAAAAGCAATTATCAATCTATTCATCAACATCTTTTATGTTTTTTGAATCGGAAGAAATGAATGAATATACGGCCGGAACGATATACAATGTCAGGAAGGTTGAAAGGACCAGGCCGCCGATCACTGCAATACCCATGGATATCCTGCTTTGTGCACCTTCACCGAACCCTAGCGTTAGCGGCATCACGCCCAGTATGGTTGAGAGGCTGGTCATCAGGATTGGCCTGAACCTGGCAGCAGCCGCATATTTGATGGCTTCCAGTTTTTGCATCCCGGCCTGCTTGCGCTGGTTGGCAAACTCCACCATCAGGATGCCGTTCTTTGACACCAGGCCGATCAGCATAATGATGCCTATCTGGCTGAAGATATTCATGGTGATGCC
>SKOK01000007.1 GCA_007120085.1 Bacteroidales bacterium
ACAAGTCCGGCATTGTCCTCTTCCAGGTTTAACACCACACCGGTAAGACCGTCATCATTGCAGCGAATCATTTCACCGGCCCAGGCATTGTTCAGCCCGTAAATGCGGGCGATTCCATCTCCAACCTGAAGCACCGTGCCGGTTTCTTCCAGCTGTGTCTCCATGTCAAAACCGGCCATTTCCTGGCGCAGTATGGCAGATATTTCAGAAGGTTTTATCTCTGACATAAAACTTATGTTTTGGTTGACAGGTCAATGCCTGTCATTACGACAGGTTGACAGATTTCGTATTCAGATTCAAGCATTAGTGATCAACTTATATATGTTACACAAACAACAAAAGGTCACGAATGATCGGAGGTATTGATATGAATATACACTTTAATAATTCATTAAAAGCTTTTTTATCCTGGCAAAACGGTATTGCACACTGGCATTGTATTGTTTGTCATCCAGGTCAAGCACAAAACCACCAATGATATCGGGATCGACCTCTTCTTTAAACTCTATTTCGTGTGGCGTTAGTTCGCGTGCGGCCTGAAGCGCCTTCTGCCTCAGCTCATCGTCGAGTGGAGCTGCCGTGGTGATCTTCACCGTTTCAATGCCAAGATATTGTTTATAAACCCTGAGATAAGCATTTGATATGCCATCAATCATATGTCCCCTTTGCTTTCGGACAATGATGAGCAAGTAGGCCATGATCAGCGGATGAATATGGTTCCCAAACAGATGTTTCAGCACTGACTGTTTTTTAGCTACCCGGATCACGGGACTTTTCATCATCACCTTTATATCCTTGTGTGATGAAAAAACGGCATTGACCTGCTGCAGGTCGCCATATGACCGCTCAAGTATGTTGTTTTCCTCGGCCAGACCAAGCAGTGCCTTGGCGTAACGTTTATTCAACACGGAGCTTTGCATTCCCATAAGACATTGTGTTGGAAGCGTGCCTCTCAGCCTAATTCATTACCACTTCATCGAGAAGCTTGTTCACATAACGGGCGTTTCTTTGCTTATCGCTGAATTCTTCCAGCAAGACCTTTTCGGCGATGTCCAGCGACAATGCTGACAGCTGGCTCCTCACCTCCCGCATCGCTTTCTGTTTGTAGGCTTCGACCATTTCATCAGCTTTTTCATTTATCAATCGTGCCTCTTGCCTGGCTTTCTCTCTCGCTTCTTCAATGATCCTTTCAGCGTCAATCTGAGCTTTTGAAACTATTTCCTTGTGCTTTTCCTCAGCTTCGGCAAGCTTTTCGGTTCTCAGGACTGCCAGCTGCGAGATTTCCTGCTCAATGCGTTTTGCATCGCTGAATGACTGGGCGAGCTTGTTCTCACGCTCGTGAAGCACGTTCAAAATAGGGGCCCAGGCATACTTTTTCAGGATGAGCAATACAAAGCCAAAAGCAACTGTCATCCAGAAAACCAAACCCAGACCGGGCATCAATAGTTCCATAATTGAATTTTTTTGAACGAAAACAGACCGGGTTTGTTATACCCGGACTATTTGACTCATGTTTTTTCAAAAAAAAATGCCGCTGTTACACAAACAGCGTCAACAGCACGATTACCAGGGCAAAGAAGGTAATACCCTCAATGAGGGCGGCAGAAACAACCATTGAAGATCGCAGGTCGTTACCGGCCTCCGGCTGCCTGGCAATATTATCAATGGCACTCTTAGCAATTGAGGAAATACCATAAGCGGCACCAAACACAGCAATTACTGCAGTTAATGCTGCACCCAGCTTCATCCATTCGTGCGCAATGTCAACGCTACTATCCAGCAATAAAAATAAAAAAGACATAATAAATGATATTTGGTTAATAAAAAAAGATCAATGATGTTCGTCAGGAACAGCCATCCCAAAGAAGAACGCACTAAACAGCGTAAAGATATATGCCTGCAAAAATGCAACTAATATTTTTAAAAAGTTTAAAAAAATCAAAAACAAAACGGTCAGGGGTGAAATTAAATAACCCAGTATGATGCTGACACCACCAAGCACGAATATCAATGCTGTAAGACTCAGTATCACCATATGTCCGGCAGTGATATTGGCAAACAGCCTGATCATTAGCACAAATGGTTTAATGAATGCGCCAACAATCTCAATCACAGGCAATATCGGTATTGGGAATTTTAAGAACATCGGCACTCCGGGCATGTTGAAAATATGCTGCCAGTATGTTTTGTTAGCGAACCAGTGAGTTGTAAAAAATGTGAACATGGCAAGCACAAATGTTACGCTTATGCTTCCGGTTACGTTGGCGCCACCGGGAAAAAAGGGCACCAGCCCAAGGAGGTTATTCAGCAGAATAAAAAAGAATACCGTTAACAGATAGGGCATAAACTTTTTATAATGCTTCCGGTCAATTGCCAGCAATGCGATCTGGTCGCGCACGAACAGAATGAGCGGTTCGAAAAATGCCGGCAAGCCTTTGGGAGTTGAATAAATATCGGCATCTTTGTATCGGCGCCCAATTTTAACAAAAACAAGACATAGCAAAACAGAGGAAATAAAAACGGCAAGTACGTTTTTTGTGATTGAGAAATCATAAATAAAAGATGCCTCGGGGTCGGGCGTGATGCCATCGTCCAGGACCCTTATGGCGCGGCCTTTGTTGTGCCCTTCTTTTGAAACCCTGAAGCCTTTGTAGGCGGAATATCCGTGATCAAATCGACTGCTAAGGAACACATACATTCGGCCTTCATAAAGAAGGATCACTGGCAAAGGGATGGAGAATTCGCGCTTGCCGATGTCAAAAAGATGCCAGTCGTATGCATCCAGCACGTGGTCAACGATCACTTTACGTGCATTGAATTCAGGTTTTTCATCAGCGGCTATTTCATCTGTGGAATGAGAACCGGATAGAGCTATCTCATCAGCAAAAGAAGCAGCTTTGCCATGGGCATCACCTGCAACCAATAGGCAAAGTGCTGCCACCAGAAAATAACTGCTTGTTTTGAGACTATGCACAATATTAAATCTGGGCAGGTTACTCATAGTTAAATATAACAATAGTAAGCAGTGGCCGGTTGAAGGCTTTCTTGCAAGTATTAAGTTATGATACGGATATTATGAATTTATTTCCCGATGCAAAAACGAAACTTCAAAAATGGTATAAGCAAAATAAAAGACAAAAAAAGTAATGATAAACACAACAGCATCTTCGCGAAAGCTGAATGACCAGGCCAGCAAAACGCCCAGATAAAGCACAAACCTTGAAGTATTGATTCGCATAAATACAAGGCTGAACTTTTTTTTGTCGTTTCTTGCCAGCTTATTTAAAATGGCCCTGGATGCAAGCACAACAGAATAAAAAAATGGTACAAACCCCCAGAATGCCTTGGATGTATATTTTTCCGGAAGCAAAAATGCGACCAGGCCATATATAACAAACAAAACGCCTGAGAGAATTGTCAATTGTTTTGCAAATAAGAGCAAATTTAAACCCATCTTTAAGTCAGCTTGAACAAACTATTTCCTTTTTTCACTGATTGTTTGGCCTTTGGCGGCAGTTTCCTTATCCATCGAGCATGTACCGCTAAATTTGGCACCGGGTTCAATGGCCAGCTTATCTGTGATAATATCACCGGTAAATACGGAAGAAGCCTTGAGTGTTAAGAGTTCTGCTATTTCGGCCTTGCCATTGACCTTGCCTGAAATGTCAGCATTTGCGCAGTACAGTTCTCCTTCAATGATGCCACTGTTGCCTACAACGATCTTTCCTTCTGAGCGAACCTGGCCAATGATCTTTCCATCAACACGGATGTCCCCTTTGGAATTGATTTCACCTTTTATCGTGGTACCAGTTCCAACAAGGTTTATGGCTGTGTGGTCCGGTTCTTTATTTTTGGTCATTCGTTTTGGTTGTTTTCTGTTAAACATAATGTTTTATTAAACAATAATTGAGCACAAAAATAATCAAAAAAAACGAATAAGCCTG
>SKOK01000270.1 GCA_007120085.1 Bacteroidales bacterium
CAGGGGCACATTGGGGTAATAATTTTTTGGTGTCTCATTTATGCCGGCGTACCAGGGTACGAGCACTGAGCCGCAGGGTGCAGCCGTGGTGCGCCATGCAATCGAACCGATGGCTGCTGGCAACCAGTTGCGTAGCTGGTATATTACAAGTTCCTGTGCAGTGCTGCTGCAAATGGCGCCAGTGCCTGGCTCATGGTGTGGCGAGGCTTTGTCAGGCATTCCCAGAGCATATGATTTGCCCAGATCAGGCGTTTGTCCATCGATATGACCATGGCTGCTGAGCATATTGGCCAGGTCGCGGATGTCGTATTTTCGGTCGGGCCGAATGGCAAAGGGCAGTTGCTGTTCAACGGGCAGGTCAATGAGTTCGCCGTGTACCAGCGAGTGACTGAACCATTGTCTTGGGTCAGCGCCGTGTTCTTCCATAAAGCTGCCTTCCCATGGCTCCCTGTTGAAAGCGTCTCTAAAGCTGAATGGCTGGCCTGATGCGGGGTCGTACCAGCCTCTTTCAATGGCATATTGAACGAGGCCTTCAGAGGCCATCACATTTTCGGTGTCGTTCAGGTCGGCTTCGGGCCCGATGATATGCACATTGGGCAGCAATACGATGGCATCGTCGGGCACACGTTGCGCGATCCAGTGTTTGCCGCGGGCCACTGACAGCAGCCAGCCTTCATTTGCGTCGGCAATCACATAGGTGCGTCCGCTGGCGGCATATCCAAAGTAGTTGAGCAGCTCTGTTGCGATTTCCACGCCTTCACGCGCGGTGGTTGCCCGTTGTGCAACGATGCGGCGCAACTTGTAACCGATGCCACCATCAGTTATGTCGCCCCGCGCAACAAGCTCATCATAAGAGTCCTCACGTGTGGCACAAGCATCTGAAGCAATGGCCACACCCCATTCGTTGAAGTATCCATCCGAAAACTCTGATCCTGCATTCCACGTCCATAGGTAGGCCCAACTTACGTCAGGTTGCGGCCAGGTGCCGCCGCGCCTTAACTGTACCATACTGCCCGGTTTGTGCTCAATGCGAGGGATATAACGGTAGCCCATCTTGCTCAGGTTGGAGTTTTGCTCCAGGTGAGCAAACAATACAGAACCGTCAGCACTGGCATCCTTCCCGACAACTACCGCAAAGCAACCATAGGCCGGCGATGTGTTCGAGAAAACCACAACAGCAATGAATGCCATAAAAAATAAGAGAAACCTGTTTTGCATATCAAAATAACTTATGTGAATTGTTTAATAAAAATTAACCCGACCTGGTTAATCTAATTTAGTGTTTCACTGTTCAACGTATTTTCTGTAATCTGCAATTGATAATCGCCAATCACCAATCAAAAATCGGCCTTCGTCAGTCTTCTTTCAGAAACACTGTTTCACCACCGAGCACTGTTCTGAGCACTTGAATCTGGTGAATATTATTTGAAGGCATTCTGAAATAATCGCTGTCGATCACAACAAAATCGGCAAGTTTTCCTGCAGATATGGAGCCTTTGAGATGTTCTGAGAATTCGAGGTATGCCGGCCATGTGGTATATGCCCAAAGGGCTTCCTGGCGTGTCATTTTTTGCTCAGGGAACCAGCCTCCGGGTGGATTGTTTTGGCGGTCCTGGCGTGTAACGGCGGCGTGCATTCCGTAAAACGGGTTGAAAGGCGACACCCAGTAGTCTGATCCGGCGGCAATGATACCACCCTGGTCAATGATGCTGCGCCAGGCATAGGCTGTTTTTGCCCTCTCGTGTCCTATGCGGTCTTCGACAAAGAGCATATCTTCAGTGGCGTGCACAGGCTGCATGGAAGCGATGATCTGTCGGTTTGCAAAGCGTGGAATGTCCTCCGGACGCAATACCTGGGCGTGTTCAACAACGAGTCGCGCATGTTCCGGTCCAATTCCTGAAATATCCATTGCCTTTTCGAATGCATTTAGTGTGACATGGTTTCCCATATCGCCGATGGAGTGAGTGCGTGTTGTGAAACCCATTTCAAGCAATTCGGCTACGAGTTTTGCATAGGCTTCTTCATCCTGGCCGAGGGCACGCAATGCACCGTGTTCACCAGGCATATCTGAGTAAGCCTCTGTCATTGCAGCCCCACGTCCGCCAAGCGAACCGTCGATGAACATCTTTACCCATCTAACGGTGTAGCTGTCATCATACAGACCTTTCAAAGGCTCTTGCAGTTCTTTGGCCGCATCAGCTTCAAGGGCATCCATTACCCTGACCTTCAGTTTACCTTGCTCATAAGCTTTTCGGCGCAACCGGATATCATCAAGTCCGGTGAGGCTGATACAATGTACGGTAGTGATTCCGGAGGCAAGCAATGTGTCGCTCGCCAGACGAATTGCTTCGAGCTCTTCTGTTTCCGTAAGTTCCGATGCCGGTGGAATGTGATCCGTTACCAGGGCACCGGCAGCAGATACCAATACACCGCTGGGCTGGCCTTCATCATCAAGAAAAATATGTCCGGCATCCGGTGAAGGAGTATCTGCAGTAATGCCGGCTGCTTCAAGGGCCATGCTGTTGACCCAGTGCGCGTGTCCGCAATAGCGGCGCAACACTATGGGATTGTCAGGGCTGAACGCATCCAGGATGCGCCGGTGCGGAATTTCATCCCAAAGAGCCTCATTGTAACCGCGTGCAATGATCCAATCACCGGGTGAAGCCTTCGATACGGCCTCAGCAAGGCGATCCATGAGCTCATCCAGCTGCAACCAGTAAACATCCAGCGGCTCAGTAAGCAGGTTGCGGCCCAGATTGTCGAAGTGCAAGTGGCTTTCCGTAAGACCGGGCAATACATATGCTCCTTCCAGATCAACGACAAGCGTTTGATTTCCAGACAAAGCAAGCACATCCTCATTGCTGCCCACGAGAATGAATTTGTTATCACGTATGGCAACGGCCTCAGCAGTCGGCTGCCTTGTATCCATTGTATAAAAATTACCGTTGATAAAAATCTTGTCGGCATATTCTGTTGTACAGGAAGTGTTCATAAACAGGAGAAAGGTTAATGAAATAATATGAATACTCAGGAATGCTCTCATTTCTATGTGTTTTATATAATTATTCAGGCGGATTAATTCAATGGGTGATGCCAGAACGTAAAAATCCAATGCAATGATAATCAAAAAATCGGAAACATGTATGGTTCAGGAAATGCTTTTGTAATCAAAAATGTTAAACGGGCTGTTTCCCGCATTTTACGGTCATTTGTCAGGAGTTATTTTGCCATTAATGAAATATTGCATAGTTTTATGCTGAAATTCATTAAAATTCATGCTATTTGATAATCCACATAACGCTGCCATGCATTTAGCCATGAAAATATCCGGAAAAATTGCTTTGTTCGGTTTATTTCTTTGTTTGACCATCTCTTGTGAGGAAAAAACAAAGAGCAGTTCGTATTTTGCTGACCTTCCGGAAATAATTGAAAGAGGCGAACTGATTGCGATCACAAGCTACAGTCCGATCAGTTATTTTGTTTACAGGGGTGAGGCCATGGGGTATGAATATGAGCTTTTGCAGTTATATGGTGAGTATTTGGGATTGCCTGTCAGCATAAAACTGGCACGTGATTTTGATGAGATGATTGAGATGCTGGAAAGCGGTGAAGGGGATATGATTGCTTATGGTTTAACGATCACGAGTGAGCGGCGTGAACATCTGGCGTTTAGCGACCCTTTCAATACCACCAGGCAGGTGCTGGTGCAGCGCAAGCCCCGGGGGTGGCGACAAATGATGCTGCACAGGATTGAGCAGATGCTTATTCGCAACCCGATTGACCTGGCCGGTGATACGGTGTACGTGCGTCGTGGCTCAGCCTATGTGAGCAGGTTAAGAAACCTGTCGTCGGAGATAGGGTCTGACATTCATATTGTTGAAGCTGATAAAGGGGTTACTACTGAAGAGTTGATTTCGAAGGTTGCAGAAGGGAAGATCAGATATACTGTTGCTGATGAGAACATTGCATTGATCCAGTCAGCCTATTACCAGGATCTGGATGTTTCCACGGCCATCAGTTTGCCGCAGCAAACTGCATGGGCACTGAGGCCATCATCCGTAAAATTGCTTGAGTCAGTAAACGTATGGCTCGGTTCAGCGCGAGAAAAAGTTGATTTTTATGTGATTTACAATAAATATTTTGAAAACAGGCGGGCTTTTCGTTCGCGTTATGCGAGCGATTATTTTCTGCTTGCAGGCGGACAGATATCTCCTTATGATGAAATCTTCCGTGCCAATGCAACAAGGCTTGGGTGGGACTGGCGTTTATTTGCTGCTTTGGCATACCAGGAGTCACGTTTTGACCCGGATGCCAGATCGTGGGCCGGAGCCATCGGCTTAATGCAACTCATGCCAAGGACTGCGCTTGAGTTTGGAGCTTCAGACCCTTACAATCCGGTACAGAATGTCTCCGCTGGAGCGGCCTTCATCTCATGGCTTGATGATTACTGGAAGCAATACATCGAAAACCCCGATGAACGATTGCTTTTCATCATTGCGTCCTACAATGCCGGCCATGGACACGTGCAGGATGCAAGACGCCTGGCTGCAGCCCACCATGCAGATCCGGATGTATGGCACGGGCAGGTTGAGACATATATGCTAAAAAAATCAAATCCGGAATATTATAATCGTGAGGAAGTGAGGTATGGTTACGCCTCAGGGGTTGAACCCGTAAATTATGTGAATAACATTCTCGAAATATACAACCACTATAAACTCTTTGTTGATTAAGTGAGACGAATAAATGGCTGGTTGTCGTTTAAGAGTTGACTGCCAGTGTAACCTTGATGTCGCCATATGTGAATTCTTCACCCAGCAAGGCCATGATGTCGCTCAGTTTCCTGCTTTTGGCTTCTTTGGCCGCGGCCATTATCTGTTCTTGCTTTTCCGGATCAACCAGTTTGTTTGGATCAACATATTCATATTCAACACATTTTGCCAGGTGCGACTGGATGGTGGAGACTGCCAGCGAGCGCACGAGGGCGATCTCTTCGATGCCAACGCCTTCATTAAAGAGGCGGCCGCTGATCAGTGCAGAAGGACTCTTTTCAGCAGGAGTGTCATCGTCAGATTCATCTCCGTAAGGGTTATTTGGTTGTTTGCCGGATTTTGTTTTTTTCAGGGCTTTCCTTGCTTCCTCAGCCAGCATCCTGTCGCGCTCCTCTTCAAGGGTTTTGTCCCTGGTGTTGTGACGGGTAGGTTCCGTGTTATCGAGCATGGCCTTTACCAGGGCTTTCATCTTATGCAGCTTCTGCACCTTTCCATAGAAGGCCCCCTCAAGCTCCCGAAGTTCCCGGATGTATTTTTTGACGCCGGCAAGGCCGTTTACCGAAACGATATGATCAAAAACCTGTTTTGAAAACTCATTCAGGGGAGGGGTAAAGTAGTTGATTGCAGCATTGACCCTGTCATTGATGTGCATCATGTCATTTGCCCTGAGGTCATTTTTAAGTTGCGAATGAAAACGGTCAGCCACGCTTTTAATTGATCTGAAATCCGAATGAAGCGAAATAGCCCAGGGTCTGAAGCTTTGTTTTTGAGAACGCCCTTCTTCTTTATTGTATGTTTTTATGTGCTTCTGCAAGATGTCGTTCAGATCATAGAAGTCGAATGCATGAAGAAGCTGCTGATGTATGTATTTGCCCGAGGCTGCTCTCAGCTGATTTTTCAGGTATTCAATGTCTGGCCTCTGACCGGAAAACTCCTGCAGGTATTTGTCCTGCCGGGGAAGCCTTGCAGGGATGGGCTCACTGAGGATCAGACCTTCGAGTCCAGTGAGTCGTGATAGTGCCACATAGATCTGGCCGGGTGCGAAGGCATTGGCCACGTCGATCACCGCTTTTTCGAAGGTGAGTCCCTGACTTTTGTGTACGGTGATGGCCCAGGCCAGTTTGATTGGAAATTGCTCAAAAGTGCCCGTTATTTCTTCTTCTATTTCGTTTTTCTCTTCATTTAGCCTGAACTTCTTGTTTTCCCATTTATGTCTTTCGACATTTGCGGACGGGGTGCCGTCATTAAAGCGCACGATGATGCTTTCTTCACTGAGCTTGTCGATGATACCGATTTTTCCATTGAAATATTTCTGCTCACCTGAGTGGTCATTTTTGATGAACATCACCTGGGCATCTTTTTTGAACTCGAGGGTGTATTCAACAGGGTAGAGATTGTCGGGGAAGTTGCCGGTTGTCTTTGCCTCAAATGTGGTGCTGGTTTTTTGTAATCTCTTAAGGGCTTTTTGGTTGATTTGGTCGGCTTTATAGTTGTGTGTTGTTAGAAAAATGTATCCTTCGGCCGATGAGGGTGAGAAGGATCTGTTTACCCGCTCGTTCAGCATTCGGAGCTGTTCCTGTGTGATGCTGTTGTCGCGAAGCCCGTTGAGCAGGCTGATAAAGTGTGGGTCGCTTTGCCTGAATACATGGTCGAGTTCAATGTAAAGGGGTGGTTGTTTCTGCAGCACTTGGGCGTGAAAGAAGAACAGGCTGGGGTAGTGGTCTTGCAGCAGCTCCCACTCATCATTTTTAATCACCGGTGGCAGTTGTAACAGATCGCCGATAAACAAAACCTGCAGGCCGCCAAAGGCTTCGTAATGTTTTCGGCGTATGTGCCTCAGCACGGTATCTATGGCGTCGAGCAGGTCGGCGCGCAACATGCTTACCTCGTCGATGATGAGCAGTTCCAGCTCCCTGAGCAGCTTGCGCTTGGCCTCCGGGAACTTTCTGCTGCGGATCAGCGATCTTGGGGTATGCAGTGCGGATGATACAGGGAGCCTGCCGGAGATGTTTTCTGACGGCAGGAATGACCCGAATGGCAGCTGAAACAAGGAGTGCAGGGTGACGCCTCCGGCGTTGATGGCAGCGATGCCGGTGGGTGCTGCTACGATGGTTTTCTTGTGTGTTTGCTCAACGATCTCTTTCAGGAAGGTGGTTTTGCCTGTGCCCGCCCTTCCCGTGAGAAAGATCGGAGCGCTGGTGGAGTTGACAAATCGGGAGGCAAGTTGTTTGAGGTTGGCAGAGGGCATGGCAATGCTGGTTACGGGTTCATGGTTCATGGTTACTGGTGCTGGTTGCTGGATGCTGGATGCTGGTTGCTGGTTGCTGCTGGTTACTGGTTACTGGCTTGTCATTGTTGTATTTTTTATAATATGGATTATATTGTTAATAAATATCTGCAAATATATAAAAATATTATTTAAAATATAAAAAAATTAAAAATATTTTTTATGATAAAAAAAGCCGGGGTGCTGTTGTGCCCCGGCTTTTCTTTTTTGTTTCTTTCGAAACATAAATGTAAGAGAAGATTGTTTTTTTAGATGACGCCCTGGTCGATCATGGCATCGGCTACTTTGATAAAGCCGGCCACGTTTGCGCCTTTTACGTAGTTGATGTAGCCATCTTCTTCGGTGCCATACTTCTTGCAGGCTTCATGGATGTTTTTCATGATCTGGTGAAGTTTTTCTTCCACTTCTTCGGCTGGCCAGTTCAGTTTCATGGCGTTTTGCGTTTGTTCGAGGCCTGAGGTTGCAACACCACCTGCGTTGGCTGCTTTGCCGGGGCCGTAAAGCATTTTGGCTTCCTGGATGATCTCAACGGCTTCGGGTGTACAAGGCATGTTAGCGCCTTCGGAAACGGCCGTCACTCCATTTTTAACGAGGTTCCTGGCATCGTCGGCGTTGAGCTCATTCTGGATGGCGCAAGGCATGGCAATGTCAACCTTTACTTCCCAGGGGCGCTTGCCTTCGAAGAACTGTGCATTCGGGAATTCGTAGGTATAAGGTTTTACGATGTCCTGGTTGGAAGCGCGCAGTTCCAGCAGATAGTCGATTTTTTCGCCGGAGATGCCGTCGGGGTCATAAACATAGCCATCTGGGCCGCTGATAGTAACAACTTTGGCACCCAGCTGCGTGGCTTTTTTGATGGCGCCCCACGAAACGTTACCAAATCCTGATACGGATACGGTTTTGCCCATGATCTTTTCGCCGCGGGTCTTGAGCATCTCTTCCGCAAAGAATACGGCACCGTAACCTGTGGCTTCCGGACGGATCAGGCTGCCACCCCAGTTGCGTCCCTTGCCGGTGAAAGTACCGGTATGCTGGCCAACCAGTTTCTTGTACATGCCATACATATAGCCAATTTCGCGTCCGCCAACGCCTATGTCGCCTGCCGGAATGTCGGTGTCAGGACCGATGTATTTGTAGAGTTCAGCCATGAAGGCCTGGCAAAAACGCATGATCTCGGCTTGTGACTTGCCCTTTGGGTCGAAGTCGCTGCCACCTTTTGCACCACCCATTGGCAGGGTTGTAAGGCTGTTCTTGAAGATTTGTTCGAAGCCCAAAAACTTCAGGCCGCTCAGGGTTACACTGGGGTGGAAACGGCATCCGCCTTTGTAAGGACCAATTGCATTGTTAAACTGTACACGATAGCCACGGTTCACATGCACATTGCCTTTGTCGTCAACCCACTGAATCTTGAAGGTGATCACCCTGTCAGGCTCGGTGATTCTTTCAATGATGTTTGCAGCCTGGTATTTTGGATTCTCTTCAACCACGTCAATGATGGTTTCCAAAACTTCTCTTGCTGCCTGTAAGAACTCCTTTTCGCCCGGATTCTTGCGTTCCAGGTCTGCCATTATCTTCTCTAAATTCATAATAAATGGATTTAAAAATTTGTAAAAAAAGTAAGCTGTTAATTAATTAGCAATTAAGGGGCGAATTTAGCCCTTATTTATTAATAAAACAACAAAAAGGGGAAATAAATGTGTAAAGGTGTAAATGTGCAGATGAAACCCATTGAAGGATTTTTCATACACAGGGATTTTTGATACACAGGGTATGATTATCGATTTCTGGTTTCCGATTGTCGATTGACACTTGCCAATGTATAAAATCATGGCTTCATCACCACACCCAACTTCTTGCTACCATCAATCTTGATCGTCAGCGGCTCATTAAACCGGACGTGGCGGACATATTTATCCTCATACACAGCTTCCTGCTTATCAAGGAAGTCGAGGTCGTAATGTCCGTCTTTCAGGTAGGGGTTGATGGTGAAATAACCGACATTGAAAGAGGTCAGGTTTTGGAAAAAGTGCGTGCCCTGGCTGGGATCTATGTGGAAATGTTTGAGTCCGGACTCTACGATCAGGCGTGCCGCTGATATCTGCGCCCATTTTACCGGGATGCCGAGCCAGGGATCGGTTGAGCCCCAGCGTCCGGGGCCGACAAGGATATAGTTCTCACCGTTTTTATTAAACTCTGTGTTCAACTTACTGATGATCTCAGCCATTTCTTTGGTGTGCGCCGAATCAAAAGCATCAGGCTTCACATAAACAAAATCGTGGATGTCATTAATGACGCCATTTCCAAGCGCAGTCCGGCTGATGATGATGGTTTCACTGGGCTTGCATACACTGAGCTTAACCTGTGTTTTTTCCTGCGTCTCAACCAATGGTCTGATCTGCAGGAAGTGAAAGTGCCGCAAGTCACCGCGCGATACGTCCAGCGTAACGGCAAATTCGATCTCTACCTGGTTGTTCATTTCCTTTTGCCCGATCTTTAGCAGCTTCTGCAATATCTCCGGAAGGGGGAAGGACCCGTGCTTGAGCACATTGGCAAAGGTGATCAGCTTAGTGCCTTTATCATACAACCCCTCGCGAATGATTTGGTCTTCATAATCATAAGTTGAGGCCACATACTTTAACGATGACTCGCCCTTCAATTGCCTGATCCTGGTTTTGTGGAGGTTAATGGTTTCATCAACAACAGGGTGAAATATATCCGGATCCATGTTCAGGCTGTAAAACTCTTTCTGGCTGTCGCGCAGTGCTATTTCAGTGTTGGAAAGTTGCAGTGATTTTTGAGGATATTTCGGACTGAAGCGTAGTGATATACCCCCGTCAACGATGGTTTTGCCAAGCCCAAAGGCAATGTTGGCAACACCATCTTCATACTTTTCAGGCTCGATCGGATAAAAGTTTACTGATCGGGCAACCCCGGAAATGGTTGGGTAAAACATATTGCCGTAGGATTTGCCAGACACCTCCTGCACCACTACGGCCATTTTTTCCTCGTCGATCACATTGGAAGTAGCCTCAATGTAGGCCTTGCTTTCACGAAAAAATACGGAAGCATACACGCTTTTTATCGCCTGCTCCAGTTGCAGGATACGTATGTTTTTGTCGTGATGGTTGTTGGAGATCATGTAAGTGGAATAAACTCCGGCAAAAGGCTGGTAGTGGCTGTCTTCCAGCAGGCTTGATGACCTTACCGCAAGCGGTGACTTAAAAAAGTCCACAATCTCTTTTACGTATGATTTCATTCGACTGGGTGTCCGGCTTTGCACAAAACGTTCCAGCACCTCTTCATCATTGTCGCACTCGAGGGCGAAGCCGTAAAGGTCATTGTCTTCCATAAACTCATCGAAGATGTCGGTGGTAAGCACCACTGTCCTGGGGATGCTGATAGACACGTCTTCATTATAATTGGTGATCTTGTATTTGTTGATCAGGTAATCAATGAATGCCAATCCGCGCGCCTTTCCACCGAGCTGCCCGTCGCCAAGCCTTGTAAACACGGCATATTCGTCCATGTGGCTTGCAATGATGCCCCGGCCTTTGGTTCGCCTGTAGTTGGCTATGGTGTCGATCAGGTAGCTGCGGATCTCTTCGACGTTGTTGAAATCGTCGCGGCTCTTTTCAGCAAAAATGTTTGCGATGGAAAACAGTGCCCGCGCTTTAAGCCAGCGTGAAAAATGGTCGTTGGAGACGTGAAACTCAAGAATTTTTGGGTCTATCTTGCTGATCTTCACCTGCAGGGAGTGCAGGTTGTTTGCACGGGTTACCTCCATCCCGGATTCGGGGTCTTTGAATACAAAATCACCAAAGC
This sequence comes from Bacteroidales bacterium, assembly GCA_007120085.1. Lineage (GTDB taxonomy): Bacteria > Bacteroidota > Bacteroidia > Bacteroidales > UBA7960 > PUPG01. The sequence goes on from SKOK01000270.1 coordinate 10,882, forward strand.
CATAATTCTCCTTGATGTAATGCTTGAGCTCTATCAGCAGTGTCTTGGAATATTTATTGATAAAGCTGACATCAATGTTTTTATTGATGGTGGCATCCCATTTCTCGGAAGACTGCAGCAGGATGGGGATTTGGCTGTTGCGCTTTCTGATATATTTTGCAAGTTTGATACCTGCTTCATCGTCACGTTTGCCTTCGCGTGCATAGCTGATGTCAGAGATTACGCCAAGCAGGTTTTTCTTGTATTTTTTATACAGTGCGAGGGCATCGTCATAGGTCTTGGCCAGCAATATCTTTGGCCTGGCACGCATTCGCAAGGTTTTGCGGTGTTCGTTCAGCCCTTCCGTCATCAGCTCATTGGTCTGATCAAATATCACTTTGTATATGGTGGGCAGGTAGGATGAATAATACCGAATGGAGTCCTCTACAAGCAGAATGCCCTGGACACCAACCCCTTCGATGTCAAAAACGGCATTCATCTTGTCCTCCAGCAGTTTGATGATGGCTAGCAGCAAGCCCGCATTTCCAAGCCATGAGAAAACCATGTCAATGCTGCTAAGGTCTTCATTGCGCAGCTTTATGGATACTTCACGTGAGAAATGGGTTAGGACGACGATAGGGATGCCGGGATATCGCTTCCTGACCCGTTTGGCCATCTCAAAACAATCAATCTTGCCTACGTTCAGCATGGTGATCACCAGGTCGAAATCCTTTTCTTCCATCAGCCTGAACGCCTCATCTGATGAGCTGGCCTGCGTGAATTGCGGTGGGTAGCGCAGGTTTTTGGATGTGTATTCGAGAAAGATCTTTTCGTTGATGCGGCCGTCTTCTTCCAGCATAAAGGCATCATAATTGCTGCAGATTAACAGTACATTGATGATGCGCTTTTGCATAAGGAATTCATATGAGATCTCCTTAAATTCATAAGTATCCGTTGAAAAACGCTCGTCGTATTTGTATTTGGATTGGAATTTCATCAGCGTATTTATTGTTCTTTGTTCGTTGTTTATTGTTACACAGAGTTTCACAGAGTTTCACAGAGTGATTTAACAGTTAGCTGTCATTTGTCATAATCAATGGCTTATTGTTCTTTATTGTTCTGGAAATATATGAGGGAATTCCGTTTTTTGCCGTCCATAACAACCTCCAGTGGTTGATCGAAGCGCACGTGTTTCAGGTATTTGGTTTCGTTGACTAGTTCTGCGTTTTTGAGCACATCCCAGTTGATATAGTCTATGAGGTCGTCGTGTTTTACTGAGAAGTAACCTACATTCATTGAGATGACGTTATGGAAGAAGTGCGATCCCAGCGAGGCGTCCAGCGGGAATTCTTCCATACTCATTTCCACGATGATGCGGGCGTTGGATATCTGCGACCAGTTGACAGGTATTCCGATGAAGCGGTCGCGGGTGCCCCACCTGCCGGGGCCTATCAGGATATACTTTTTGTTTTCATTGGCCATCATGGTGTTCAGCTGGTCAATCTCATCCCTTATTTTTTCCGTTTTTAGTTTGTCGAACTTCTCAATGTCAACATAAATCACGTCTTGTAATTCAGAGATGCGGCCGTTGCCCATCCCGTTTTCGCTGAAAAGCAGCAGCCTGTCATTGTCAATCTTATCGATGTTGATCTCGGTTTCGATGATGTTTTTGATCAGGGGTTTGATCTGGAGCAGGTAAAATGCTGCGCATCCTTCCTTGTCTTTGTTCAGGTCGATGGCAAACTCGATTTCTATAGGCGTTCCCATTGATTCAGAAACGATGTCGAGTATTACTTCTATGGATTTTGCCAGGGGAATGTAGTCGTATTTTAGGATGTTGGCAAAATTGACCACACGGGGGCCGGCGCTGGTAATGCCTGGAATGGTCCTTTCGCTGTTGAAATCATACACCGATGCACAATGCTTCAAGGTGCCGTGCTGTTCTGATCTGTCGATCTCCAGTTTGATCAGCCCGGCATCTTCGCCATCCAGCAGGTTGATGTCTTTTTTTTGCATATCGACGGCATAGAAGTGCACTTGTGAATTTTTAAACAGCTCTTTGGGTGTGTACATTTCCAATTGGGGATGGACGGGGGAGAAGCGGTATGTTTTCTCGCCTTCGACCACATATTTCCCGAGACCGACTGCGATGGAGGCAAAGCCTTCGTCGGGTTTCATATAGGAGTAGGGATAGAAGTTATAAGACTGTGCCACGCCGCTAATATGAGGATAGTAGGCGCCATCATACTGCTTTCCCACAACCTCCTGGAGTATCACGGCCATTTTCTCTTCTTCAATTTTATAGTTTACGGCTTTGAAATATGAACGTGCCGTAGGCGAAAAGATGGAGGCATACACCAGCTTGATGGCGTTCATGAGTTGTTCCATCCGCACGTTGATGTCGGGGTGGTTGTTGGGCAGCAGGAAGGTGTCAAAAATGCCAGCGAATGGCTGCATCAATGAGTCCTCAAAAAGGCTTGACGATCTGATGGCCAGAGGTTTCTGTATGATGGACAAATAAGATTTCAGCCTTTTGCGCAGCGTTGTTGTCAGGTGGCCTGCCATGAAGAGCTCTTTAATCCTGCCATAGTCTTTTTCGTTATGGACCTCATCATACAGGTTGTTATTGTGGATAAATCGCTCAAATTCTTCAGTGCCAATGATTGAAGTGCGCGGTGTAACAATCTTGATGTCAGGCACCAGCTCCTCAAAGTTGAAATTGTTGATGATCATGTTTATGAATGCCAGTCCACGGCCTTTCCCGCCGAGCGACCCGGGCGACAGGCTCACCACATTGGTTTCATCCATCAGTGCTGATTCTTCATAATTGATCACCTTCCCTTTTTGCTTGTCGTGGATGCATTGGTCAATGATGTCAAGCAGGTATTCACGCAGGCTTCCGGACGATTCAAAATCTTC
>SKOK01000076.1 GCA_007120085.1 Bacteroidales bacterium
GATACAATCAAGGCGTTCCAGGAAGTGACGGTAAATGGTTACGTTGCTGATCAAGCCGGCAACAGGATGTATGACTACAATGGCATACTGTATCCCACCATTTATGACAAGGAAACAGTTTACACAACGCTGGGCAACAACCCCGGAAGCACCTCCGCCCAGTTCAGTGTGCGGAATTCCGTCCTCTATAAAGGCAAAGCCAGTGTTACTGACGGCGCATTCAGCTTTAGTTTTATGGTGCCCAAAGACATTTCTTATGAATATGGAAGCGGCAAAATCAGTTATTACCTGGATGATGGATATGTTGACGGTCACGGCTACTTTACTGATTTTATCATTGGGGGCACGATGGATGACTTTTTTCCTGATAATGAAGGGCCTGATATCCGCCTTTTTATGAACGATACCACTTTTGTGTCAGGAGATCATACCAATGAAAACCCTATTTTGCTTGCCTTGCTCTCCGATGAAAGCGGGTTAAACATAACAGGCAGCATCGGGCACGACATTGTAGCCTTCCTCAACGATAATGTTTCCAGCCCCATACGGTTAAATAATTTTTTTGAAGCCGATCTCGATACCTATCAGAGCGGACGCGTGGTTTACCCATTCTACCGTTTGGATGAAGGCAGGTACTCCTTGAGCCTGAGAGCCTGGGATATTCATAATAATCCATCAACGGCTTCCATCGAATTCGTGGTGAGCAGCAGGGAACAGCTCGTTCTTGAAAATCTGATGAATTACCCCAATCCTTTTAATGAAGAAACCTGGTTTGTTTTTAATCACAACCAGGCCTTGTCGGAGATGGATGTGCAGATTGATATATTTGACTTACAGGGACGATTGGTAAATACCATTCGGGAAACTGTATTCCCTGCCGGATTTCAGTCAACCCCCATCAGGTGGGATGGCCTGAGCAATGACGGCCGGCCACTGGTAAACGGACTTTATGTGTATCGTGTTACCATGACGGCTCCAAACGGAAAAAAAGCACGGCAGTCTGAGAGGTTAATGATACTGAGGTAGATAAGGTAAAAGATTGTGATTGTTGAAATATTCAGATTCTGAAACAAAACTAAAAAATTAATTTAAAAACCTTAAACAATATGAACTTTCTAAAAATCGTTATCTTTGCGATCTTTTAGAATAATAGCATTCTTTTGTACAAACAGGGACATTCTTAAAGCCCGAACCTGAACTAAAATATTTTATAAATGAGATCTTTATTTTCTGTTATTGCTGTTTTTATTACAATGCTGATGGTCCCCAATGCTGCGTTCAGCCAGGAACCACCCGATTACAGTGAAGTGTTGGGTCAGCGCATCAATACAATTACCACTGCAGTACCTTTTCTGATGATTGCGCCGGATGCCCGTGCAGGTGCATTGGGTGATGCAGGCGTTTCATCATCTCCAGATATCAACTCCATGCACTGGAATCCTGCGAAATATGCTTTTCTTGAAGATGAAATGGGATTCGCACTCAATTATACCCCGTGGCTGCGTTCACTGGTGCCTGATATCAACCTGTCCTACCTTTCCGGCTATCGTAAGCTTGACGATCTGCAAACCATTGCGTTTTCTTTAAAGTATTTTACACTCGGTGATGTGAACTTCACTGATGAGGTTGGAACGCCGATGGGTACAGTCAGGCCAAATGAGTTTTCCTTTGATGTGGCTTATGCCCGTCGTTTGGGTGATTTTATTGGCGGGGCCATTGCGGCTCGTTTTATATATAGTGACCTGACTCAAGGGCAGCTAGAGGGTTCACAGGCAGGTATTTCGCTGGCAGCAGATGTGGCCGTTTATTATGAACGTGAGCTGAACTGGCAAAACACTCCTGCCACTTTTGCATCTGGTATCAATATTTCCAATATGGGAAATAAGATCACCTACACTGACGATATCAATGCCGACTTCATCCCAATCAACCTTCGTTTCGGACCTTCGCTCCGCTTTGACCTTGACAACTTTAACCAGGTTGCGCTGATGGTCGATTTCAATAAGCTGCTTGTGCCAACCCCGCCCATTTATGCACGCGATGAAAATGGCCAGGTCATTATCGGTGATGATGGGGAATATGTGATCGAAAGTGGCAGAAACCCTAACAGGTCAGTGGTGGCCGGCATGCTGGGTTCTTTCTCGGATGCACCCGGAGGATTCAGCGAAGAGCTCAATGAGTTCACCATTTCGGCCGGTGCTGAATACTGGTATGACCAGCAGTTCGCCATTCGCGGCGGCTACTTTTATGAGCACGAGTCGAAAGGCAACCGCAAGTATTTTACAGTAGGCTTAGGATTGAAGTACAATGTGTTTGGACTTGACTTTGCCTATGTGATCCCGGTTGCCCAGCGCAGTCCGCTCGAAAATGTGTTGCGTTTTAGCCTCACATTTGACTTCGAGGGTTTGCGCGCACCGACTCAGTAAGCCCTGGTTTCTAACCCTTAATAATATGCGCATTGGATTTGGCCATGATGTACACGCCCTTGTTGAAGGGGTGCCCTTCATCATTGGTGGTGTTGAAATTCCTCATTATAAGGGAGCCAAAGGCCATTCCGACGCCGACGTGCTGATACACGCCATCATTGATGCCCTGCTTGGTGCCGCAGGCTTGCGCGATATCGGTCATCACTTCCCGGATACGGATCCCCGTTTCAAGAATACCGACAGCAAGCTTCTGCTGGCTGATACCATGACAATGCTGCAAAATAATGGCTTTAAGATTGGCAACATCGATACCACGGTTTGCCTTGAAAAGCCTGCTATAGCTGAATACATTCCCAAAATGCAGGCAGTTTTGAGTGAGGTTATGCAAATCACTCCTGACCGCTTATCAATTAAGGCCAAAACAAACGAAAAGATGGGTTTTGTTGGCAGGGAGGAAGGTGTAACAGCCTATGCCGTCGCTTTGATATACTGATGAATTATAATTTACTCGCCTCAGGTTCTGCTTAATTCAGTAATCAAAATGTCTCTCTTAGCGGCGGAGTTCAAAACTTTCGCCCAGGTAGAGCTTCCTGACTTCCGGGTCGCTGGCCAGTTCTTCGGCTGTTCCCGCTTTCAGGATGGATCCTTCAAACAACAGGTAGGCCCTGTCGGTAATGCTGAGGGTTTCGTGCACGTTGTGGTCGGTGATCAGCACACCAATGTTTTTTTCTTTCAGCTGAGATACAATGTCTTGTATGTCTTCTACTGCGATTGGGTCAACGCCGGCGAAAGGTTCATCCAGCAGGATGAAATTGGGATTGACCGCCAGTGACCTTGCTATCTCAGTTCTGCGACGCTCACCACCCGACAGGGTGATCCCTTTGCTTTTGCGGATGTACTGAAGTCCAAATTCATCCAGCAGGCTTTCCAGTTTTTCCTTTTGTTCATCCTTGCTTCTGTCTGTAAACTCCAGCACAGCCTTAATGTTGTCTTCGACGCTCAGGCTGCGAAACACGCTGGCCTCCTGTGCCAGGTAGCCGATCCCGCGCTGTGCACGCTTGTACATCGGTTCATTTGTGATGATCTCGTTATCAAGGTATATGTTTCCCTTGTTTGGTTTTATAAGGCCAACGATCATATAAAAAGTGGTCGTCTTTCCCGCCCCATTAGGCCCCAGCAAACCCACGATCTCACCCTGGCTAACCTCTACGGAAACCTTGTTGACCACCACACGCTTTTTGTACTTCTTCACCAGGTCACTGGTATATAATTTTTGCTTCGGTATCTCCATCAATAATCAATTACAAATTACAAATTACAAATTATCAATTCTCAATCACGACTGTCCGGTATAATTCTATTGCGTCCTAACGGGACTGCCCCGTTAGGGGCAAAATATTGGTAGAACAAAAAGCAACCCCCAAGTCCGTTAAGTCCCGTAGGGACGATATATATCAAGCGTTTCATAGCCAGCACACATTTTTTCCCGGACAGCAGTGA
>SKOK01000111.1 GCA_007120085.1 Bacteroidales bacterium
AGGATGACTAACAAAAGATTGACAAAGGCTTTGTCGGGGGTGCTGATGCTCCTGGCCATCACTTTGCATCACAATGCATCAGCACAGGGTTTGTTACAGGGTGCGCGTATTTGGGGAAATTTCCAGATGGATGCACAATACTATATCCCTGACTCCTTGATCAGTGCACCCGAAGTGCCCGAAACCATCCTGATGAATGGTTTTGCAAACATCAACTTTTCCTACGAAGGCTTTTCTATGGGTTTGCGTTATGAGAGCTATCAGAATGCCCTGACCGGCTATGATCCGCGCTATCGTGGCAACGGCATCCCTTACCGTTTTGCTTCCTACACAAGTGAAAACCTGGAGGTGACATTGGGAAATTATTATGAGCAGTTTGGCAGTGGCCTGATTTTTCGTACCTACGAGGAGCGGAACCTCGGTGTTGACAATGCGATGGACGGCCTGCGCTTGGTTTACCGGCCGCACAACGGTGTAACCATGACTGGCGTGATCGGCCAGCAACGGCTGTTTTTCGACACCGGTCCTGGCATCGTCAGGGGCTTCGACACCCGCATCAACCTGAACTCGGCCATCTCGTCGCTGAAAGAAAGCCCCAACCAGTGGATACTGGGTGGCAGTGTCGTCAGCAAATACCAGCGCGACAATAATCCCCTTTTTCACCTGCCTGAAAATGTCGCCGCATTTGCCGGGAGCCTTAATTTTGCACGCGGTCCGGTGAGCATCACATCCGAATATGCGCACAAGATCAATGACCCGTCAGCCGATAACAATTTTATTTACAAGGACGGACACGCACTGATGCTCACCGGCTCATATGCCGTGCGAGGCATAGGCTTCCTGCTGGCAGCCAAGCGGATTGATAACATGGGCTTTCGAAGCGACCGGAATGCAATGGGCAATGATCTCAACATTAACTATTTACCTCCAACTACGCGTCAGCACCTTTATAGCCTTAGCGGAATGTATCCGTATGCCACACAACCCAACGGCGAAATGGGCCTGATGAGCGAACTTACATTTACATTGCCACGTGAAAGCCCCCTCGGAGGACCATTTGGCACCGGTGTGGCCATCAATTTCAGCCACGCCAGATCCATCCACAAAGAATATGTTTCCGATGCCATCATTACCGGAGAAGATGGCTCCACCAGCATCAACACAAGGGGAACAGAGGGTTATACGTCTGATTTTTTTAAACTCGGAGATGAAGTTTATTTCCAGGATATCAATATCGAAGTTAACCGGCGCTTCTCCCGGAGCCTGCGCGGACTTTTCTCATACGCATATATCACTTATAACCAAAATGTTATAGAGGGTTATGTTGATAAAGAAACTGTTTATGCACATATCCTTATCGCTGATATGACATATCGCTTGCCCAACAGGAGATCACTGCGGTGGGAGCTTCAGCACCTGTCAACAAAGCAGGACAACCAGGACTGGGCCATGGCAATGGTCGAATACAGCATCGCACCTCGCTGGTTTTTTGCAATCAGCGACCAGTATAACTATGGCAACGACAACAAAGACCTTCGAATCCATTATTACACGCTCAGCGCAGGCTATTCAAAAGGCGCCAACCGCATCAGCCTGTCATACGGCAAGCAGCGCGAAGGCATCATCTGTGTTGGCGGAGTTTGCAGACAAGTACCTGCATCCTATGGCTTTACACTGAATGTAACCAGCAGCTTTTAAGTTAGAAGTTGGATGATAGAGGTTGGATGTTAGATATTGGATGTTAGATATTGGATGTTTGTTTAATTGTTTAATTGTTTAATTGTTTAATCGTTGAATTAACCAGGAATTAGAAATTAGAATCTGTCAAGCCAGAACTCCTAACTCCTAACTCTGAACCCGTAACTATGAACCCTGAACCCGCACTTATGAACCGCATAGCCATATCCTTTATAACACTCGTTCTGCTGCTTTTCGCTGCTTGCGACATCATCGAAGCTCCATACATGACTGACCGTGAAGTCGATAACGGCGATACCACTGAAGTCGTTCGAAAGGTGTTGCTCGAAGAGTTTACCGGTCACCAGTGTCCCAATTGTCCTGAAGGCACCAAAATAGCTGAAGAGCTTAAAGCCTATTATGGGGATCAACTGATCATAATGTCTATCCACGCCGGTTGGTTTGCAAGACCGCTCGGTGACACATTCAGCAAGGACTTCAGAACCGAAGAGGGGGAGGAGCTCAACGATTTTTTCGGCTGCATCAATTATCCTATTGGGATGGTGAACAGAACCGATTACGAAAATCAAAGATTACTTACTCCTTCTGCCTGGGGTTCAGCCGTTGCCTCCATCACCGAATTGCCCCCGGCATTTGCAATGGACCTGGACCTGGATTATTCACCTGTGAATGCAATACTCGAAATCTCTGTTGATGTCACTTCCCTGATCAATTGCATCAATGAATATCATCTGTCCGTTTTTATCATTGAAGACGGCATCATCAGCCCGCAGCGAACAAACAACCCCGATTACCCCACTGGCATCATTGAAGACTATGAACACAACCATATGCTGCGAAAAAGTGTAAACGGTACCTGGGGTGACGTCCTGATTGATGATCACTTTGCATTTGGCGATACTTTCTCCAAACAATACCAGCTTACTCTGGACCCGGAATGGGTCCCTGAAAACTGTTCTGTGATTGCCTTCGTTTACAGAACAGATAACCTGGAGATTCACCAGGTGGAAATAACCCCACTGTTTTAATCTCTAAACAGTTTGACCACCAGCGTTAAACCCCACACTGTAACTCCAAACTCCAAACTCCAAACTCCAAACCCCAAATCCCAAACCCCAAACCCCAAACTCCAAACTCCAAACTCCAAACCCCAAACCCCAAACCCCAAACTCCAAACTCCAAACCCCGAATTCCGAGCGCCAAATATTTGGTTTCAGAAAAAATCCGTATATTTAGCACACATTTAGTATATGTGATTGTTTTAAATATATTCATTTTGTTAATCAAAACTTAATCTTATGAAAAGAATTGCTACTTCGTTGATTATTTTAAGCTTAGGCTTTCTTGTCGTGGCCATGGGAACACCACACAGATTAAACGATGTCCGTGCTGCAAAGGACGACAATGGCTGGACAGTCATTGAAATGTATGAAGTGAACCCCTTTGCCAGTGGCCTGGCCTTTGATGGAGAGTATTTCTACATTGGGGGTTATGGCGGCGGCTACAGCGATGAACTGCACAGGTTTGACCCAGCCACCGGCGAGCTGCTGCTGATGTTTGATAACGCTGATGTGAACCAGTCGTTCGGGTTGACGCACGATGGCACCCACCTGTGGACGATACAGCAAAAAGGCGCTTCAGTGCCCGCTGTTGCCATGAAATTTGATATGAACGGGAACAACCTGGAGGAGTTTTCATTGCCGGGCAACTACATGTCGGGCATCGCCTGGGACGATGGAAACTTCTGGGTGGCCACCTATTTTCCAAACCCGGGAACCATACATTATGTAGATGATGAAGGCACTGTTGTCTCAGAGTTTACACCACCCACAAACCAGCCCTGGGACATTGCACTGCAGGATGATATGGTATGGATCGTTGACTTCTGGAATGATGAGATCCACCTGATGGAGGACGATGGCACGCTGGTGCAGTCTTTCCCTTATGATGATCACAGGGCTACCGGTATCTATCATGATGGTACGTTTTTGTGGTTCATTGGCAGAACGTCAATGGGGGTCAGCACCCTGTATAAAGTTGATCCCTTTGGTTCCGGAACACCGGTCATAGGCGTATCACCGTCATATTACTTTGGCAATGTGACGCTTGGTGACGACGCTGTCTGGAATATGGTCATCCAGAACCAGGGCACGGGTGATCTTACAGTCAGTGATTTTACCTTTGGAGAGGGCAATACGGCCTTTTCTGTTGATGC
>SKOK01000101.1 GCA_007120085.1 Bacteroidales bacterium
CAATGCACATTGCTATTGCCGGGAACATAGGATCAGGAAAGACAACCCTTGCAGGTTTGCTTTCAAAGCATTACAAATGGGAAGCCCATTACGAGGATGTGGACACAAACCCTTACCTCAACAACTTTTATGAAGACATGAAGCGCTGGTCTTTCAACCTGCAGATCTATTTCCTGAACAGCCGTTTCAGGCAGGTCGTTGAGATCAGGAAAAAAGATTTTACTGTAATCCAGGATCGCACCATCTACGAGGATGCATACATTTTTGCACCCAACCTGCACGCCATGGGGTTGATGTCTTCAAGGGATTTCAGCAATTACTCAAGCCTGTTTGAGCTAATGAGCTCATTCTTGCAAGCCCCCGACCTGCTAATCTACCTGAAGGCGAGTGTGCCAACCCTGGTTAGCCAGATACAAAAAAGAGGTCGTGACTACGAAAACTCCATCCGCCTCGACTACCTCAAAAAACTCAATGAACGCTACGAAGAGTGGATCGCCGGATATGAACTCGGGAAACTCCTGGTTATTAACGTTGACAACATTAAATTTGAAGAGCACCAGGAGGACCTTGGAAAAGTGGTACATAAAATTGACGCTGAAATACACGGTCTTTTTTAAACAGCATGCAGTTTATCGGTATCATACCAGCACGCTTTGCATCCAGCCGCTTCCCAGGAAAGCCATTGGCTAAGATCGGTGGCAAAACGATGATACGACGCGTGTATGAGCAGGCACTTAAATGCGACTTGCTCAACGAGGTCGTTGTGGCCACTGATGACGACCGCATTTATGAACATGTGCATTCCTTCGGCAGGGTTGTCATGACAAGCACCTTACACCGCAGCGGTACAGACAGGTGCCTGGAAGCATTCAACATCATCAACAAGCAGAATGCATATAGTGATGAAGATGGGCTCATCAATATCCAGGGCGATGAACCCTTCGTCGATCCCGGGCAAATTGCACAGCTCGCCGGAATGCTTCAGGATCCGACCAAAAAGATTGTCAGCCTGGTTAAAAAGATATCCTCCCCGGAAGCCTTTAACAACCCAAACGTGGTAAAAGTAGTCAGATCATTAAACGGAAAAGCACTTTACTTCAGCAGGACGGCAATTCCTTACCTCCGCAACGATGCAATGCCAGCAGAACACCTCCCTGATCATGCCTACAAGCACATCGGCCTGTATGGTTTTCGCATCAGTACATTGAAAAAAATTGCTGCAATGAAGGCCGGAGCGCTGGAAAGAACCGAATCGCTCGAACAACTGCGATGGATGGAAAACGGAATTGATATTTATCTCTCAGAAACCTTCTCAGAAAGCATTGCAATTGACACCCCTGAAGACCTGAAAAAGATTACAGGGATCCTATAAATGACCCACAACAAGTATAAAAATCAGCTTTATCTTTATTTTTTCGTAACTTAGTTGGCCATTTCAAAGTAAAAAGAAATAAAGACAATAAACATTAGCCTGATTTATTATGAAGATAGGAAAATATATCAGTGAACTGCTACAGAGTCATGATTCGATCTTGCTACCTGGTATTGGTACATTTACCAAAAAGTACGAGCCTGCCCGGTTTGTTCCAGAAGAAAAATTTGTAAAATCACCATCGAAGTTTGCGCATTTCAGTCCTGAACCCAAACATGGCGAAACGCCACTAACTGCATACATTGCAGAAAGAGAAGCCATGGACACAGAGATGATAAAAGACCACTACGAAAAAATGGCCAGGGAGATGGAACACGCCTTGGAGGCCGGCAACACAGTGGAATTAGAGTTTGTTGGTTCTTTCCACAAAGATACGGACGGCAGTTTGAAGTTTGAACCCGATCAACAGGTTAACTACCTTGCCAGCGAAACCGGCATTACACAGGTTAAAATCCCGTCCACTGTGACTTCCGATGATAAAAAAACTGTAATTTCAGGAGGTATAGCCAATGCAAAAAACACTGACCGTCAACATAAAACCAAAACAAAAAAACAAGAAGCCATGTCAGAACCAGCAAAAAAAGACAAAAAGGAAAAGCCCGTATTGTCACCTGCCCTGAAATGGGTTGCCATCATACTGATACCTTTGTTGATCCTACTGATCATCTTGTTCTTAAACTATAACTTTTTCTTTGGAGAAAATGGGTTTTTTCGCCAGCCTAAGCAACCCGTAGCAATCGAAGAACCAGCCATTCTGCCCGCACCTGATATCATAGAAGAGCCCGTAATTGAAGAACCGGGGGATGAAATTGTTGATATTGCAGAGGAAGTACCAGCCTTCGACCCATTCGCAGAACCCCCCAGACCTGCAACAGACAGACCTGTTTACATCATTGTGGTGGGCAGCTTTCGCAATGAAACCAATGCCAGTGAACTTGCACTGCAGTTACGCAAAGATGGCCAACAACTTGCCAGCGTCCTGGATCAAACACATGCTGGATTTTTCCGGACTTATTCCGGATTTTACTATAATCTGAATGAAGCAAAAGTGCACAAATCCGAATTGCCTGATGAGCTCAGGGAAAATGCATGGATACTGCATCGCTAAAATACTTAACTGCAATACCACAATTCTGCCGTGCCTAAGAATAAGCTCAAAAAATTTGCAGAGATCAACAGCTTTTCGAATGTTTTGCAGCCATCAGCATGTCCCGATGGCACATTCATCAACTTCCCCCTAAAGGGAAAATGGAATAGCTCATTTTTCAAAAATCAAAACCCGATAGTGCTTGAGATCGGTTGCGGCAAAGGCGAATACACCCTTGCGCTTGGCAATGCATTTCCTGCCATAAACTTCATCGGTATCGACATCAAAGGCGACAGGATATGGCATGGCGCCAGTAAAGCATTAAATGAAGGCTTACCAAACATCGCATTCCTGCGTGCACAAGCCGAAATGATCAACGATTTCTTTGACGAAGACGAGGTTTCCGGCATTTGGCTTACATTTCCTGATCCCTTCGAAAGAAATGCCAAAGCAAAGAAAAGACTAAGCTCACCCCAATTTCTCGATCGCTACCGTAAAATTTTAAAGCCCGGAAGCCCCATACAGCTAAAAACCGACAACAGCTCACTGTTCCATTACACGCTTTCCATAATTCAAGAGGCAAAGCACAAGCTGCTCTCACAAAGCTTCAACCTCTATGAAGATCATCAGATTAGTGAACCGTTACTAAAGGAAGTGCAGACATATTATGAAACAATGTTCCTCAAAATAGGAAAACCAATTCATTACTTAAAATTCTCCCTTAATGTCAGCAAACCCGCATAAAAACAATTTTTTTGACAGGGTATATGAGGTAGTGCGCAAAATACCAAAGGGCCGCATCACCACCTATGGAGCCATCGCATCCTACCTGGGCAGCCGCGGCAGCAGCCGGATGGTGGGCTGGGCGATGAACCACTCACACAACGCCCATGGATCAATCCCCGCACACAGGGTTGTGAACCGACTCGGAATCCTCACCGGGAAACACCACTTCGGAAGCAGCAACATGATGCAACAACTGCTCGAAAATGAAAACATCCAGGTGGTCAACGATCAGATAGTCAACTTCGAGAAGCATTTTTGGGACCCCCTCAAGGAACTTTGACAATGCAGCAATCATCAGCTTCACCCCGCTGCCTCCCAAAAAACCCTACCCAGACAAGACCGCACAGAAAACCAACAGCAAAACGATTGCATCCCTGCATCCGAAAAAAAACCAACCGATTGCTCCATTTGAAAAAAAAATATTATTTTTACCGAAACTAAATAAGAATAAAAACCAGCTATATTTTATAGATTATGTCACAGAATACTGAACTTATCAAGAAAGTAGAAAACGTAATAGACCAGATCCGCCCATACCTTGAGGCTGACGGTGGAAACATTCGTTTTGACAGCCTTACGGA
>SKOK01000180.1 GCA_007120085.1 Bacteroidales bacterium
GAAGTGCGCAGGCCCGGTAACCAGCTGCAGCTCCTCTTTCATGACCAGGTGATGGAGGCCCGCAATTATTCACTGCATCTTGGCGAAGAGCGTGTTGGAGCATTGTCGTTCAACTATGACCGCCGCGAGTCCTTGCCGGCAGCGTATGACAGCGATGAACTGGAACAATTGCTGGCCGATCTGCAGCTGGAAACGCTCAGGGTGATCGCACCCGGAGAAAAGTCACTCGTGGAGACAATCACGGAAATGGGTATGGGAAGACAGCTGTGGCGGCTTTTCCTGCTTTTGGCGCTCGCCACCCTGCTGGCTGAAGTGCTCATTATTCGTTTCTGGAAATAAAAAAAGCATTGCTTGATTCTTGCTTTGCACCTTTGTGAAGAAAATGAACCCTCAAAACAGATTTATTCATAAATTTGCTGAATTTTCAGTACGCTTGCAATATAAATAGCTTTAATGATTGAAGATCATCATACAGATAGTGACGCTGAAGGGCTAAGCGATGACTCCTTTAAGTCTGCAGAAGACACATCCGGCGGCGAGCAGTCGAAGACGACCCGCTTGTCGGGGATGTACAGGGAGTGGTTTCTCGACTATGCCTCTTATGTGATCCTGGAGCGTGCGGTGCCTGAGGTGCGTGATGGCCTGAAGCCCGTGCAGCGCAGGATATTGCATGCCATGAAGGAGCTGGATGACGGTCGCTACAACAAGGTTGCCAATATCATTGGGCACACAATGAAATATCACCCCCACGGTGACACCTCCATTGGTGACGCGCTGGTGCAGCTCGGACAGAAAGACCTGCTGATAGACACCCAGGGCAACTGGGGAAACATCCTTACCGGCGACAGTGCGGCGGCTCCGCGATACATAGAAGCCCGGCCTTCGAAATTTGCACTTGACGTTGTTTATAACCCTAAAACAACCCGCTGGAAAACCAGCTACGATGGCCGGAACAAAGAACCCATTACGCTACCCGTAAAATTCCCGCTGTTGCTGGCCCAGGGCGTTGAAGGCATAGCCGTAGGCCTGGCATCCAAGATATTGCCGCACAACTTCAATGAGCTGATTGATGCTTCCATAGAGTATCTTAAAGGTGAAGAGCCTGACATTATGCCGGACTTCCCATCAGGGGGTTATGCAGACTTTTCAAAATACAATGCCGGATTACGGGGCGGTAAGGTGCGCATCAGGGCCAGGATATCTATTCAGGATAAGAAGACGCTGGTTATCAATGAAATCCCTTTTGGTACAAATACCAACAACCTGATGGATAACATTGTGGCCGCAAATGACAAAGGGAAGATCAAAGTCAGGAAAATCGAGGATAACACCTCCGACAAAGTTGAAATACTGGTACACCTGGCCCCGGGCATTTCACCTGACCAGGCGATCGATGCGCTCTACCTGTTTACTGATTGCGAAGTGAGCATCTCACCTAACTGTGCCATCATCGATGTGGATAAGCCACGCTTTCTAAGCGTAAACGAGTTGCTGAAAATCTCTACCGACCATACTGTCGATCTGTTGAAAAAAGAGCTGGAGATTGAACGGGATGAGATGATGGAGCAGCTCCTTTATGCCAGCCTGGAAAAGATATTCATTGAAAACCGCATCTACAGGGATATTGAAAGCTGTGAGAGCTGGGAAGAGGTGATCAAGACGATAGATAAAGGTCTTGATCCTTTTAAGAAGGATTTTTACAGGGAAATCACCAGGGATGACATCATTCATCTTACCGAAATAAAGATCAAACGCATTTCTCGTTATGATGCCTTTCGGGCCGATAAAGAGATTAAAAAGCTTGAAGAACGGCTTAGTACAGCCAAGCACCATCTTGATAATCTCGTAAAATATGCCATTGACTATTACCGGAACATCAAAAAGAAATATGGCACGGGGCGTGAGCGCAAGACAGAGATCCGCTTGTTCGACAGCATAGAGGCCACGCGGGTGGCCGTAGCCAACGAAAAGCTATATGTAAACAGGGCGGAGGGGTTTGCCGGCACATCCCTGAAAAAGGATGAATTTGTTTGCGAATGCTCCGACATTGATGACATCATCGTGTTCAGGGAAGACGGCACATACCTGGTAACGAAGGTCACCAATAAGTCGTTTGTTGGCAAGAACGTGATCCACATTGCCGTTTTTGAGCGAAATGATGAACGCACCATTTACAATGTGATCTATCGTGATGGGGCAAAAGGTGCCACCTATGTGAAACGCTTTGCCGTGAAGGGGGTAACACGCGATAAGGAGTATGACCTGACCAAAGGCGGCAAGGGCAGCAAGATCCTTTATTTTACTGCGAACCCCAATGGGGAGGCTGAAGTAGTGACGGTTTATCTGCGCCACAGGCCCAGGTTAAAGAAAACTGTTTTTGATTTCGATTTCAGCGAGCTGGCCATCAAGGGACGGGCAGCCGGCGGCAATATCCTGTCGAAGCACCCGGTGCGCCGCATTGTGCTGAAGGACGAAGGTGTATCGACGCTTGGGGCCATTGACATCTGGTTTGACGATACGGTTTTGCGGCTGAATGCCGATAAGCGCGGCAAATATCTTGGCGCTTTTAAAGGCGACGAAAAGATCCTTGCCGTTTATGCTGCAGGCACATTGCGGGTAATGAACTTTGATCTGTCTAACCATTTTGAAGAGCAGCCGCTAATCCTCCATAAGCTTCATCCCGGTACCACCATTACGGCTGTCTATTTTGATGCAGCACAGGGTTTTCATTACATCAAGCGATTTGAGCCCGAGACTAATGGAAAGGTGCTGGGATTCATTGGCGAGGAAGCCGGCAACAAGCTCGTATTGGTTACCACAGAAAAATACCCGAGGCTGATGGTGGAGTATCCTCCTTCTGAGAGGCGGCAAAGAACAGAAGAAGAGATTGACGTTGAGGACTTTATTGCCGTGAAGAGCCATAAGGCCAGAGGCAAGCGGATATCAACAACAGAGATAACCGGTCTGAGCTGGCTCAAACCAAAAAAAAATGAAGAAGAAACCCCGGCTAAAGAAACAGATCATTCAGAAGAAGCCGACGCAGATGTGGATTTAGAAGCCGATGTAGATGTAGATGCAGATGTAGAAGCTGATGCAGATATGGAATCCGATGCAGATTCAGAAAAAGACGCTGAAGATCTTATACAAGATGGTGATGATACAGGGCGGAAAGCAAAGGCTCCGGAGCCAAAACCTGGCGACAAGGAAAGGCAGATCCGCTTAGACCTTGATATTTAGCTTTTGCTGCCCACTTTATTAACTCTCCTTTTACTTTTTTGGTTCTGTTGCTTTTTTTATGATGGCAAGGATCACCTCTGTTGCTCTTTCGATGCTCTCAAGGGGTACAAATTCGTAGCGGCCGTGAAAGTTGTGTCCGCCGGCAAACAGGTTAGGGCAGGGCAGGCCCATATAGGAAAGTCTGGCCCCGTCGGTGCCGCCCCGAATGGGCCTGATGAGCGGCGTGATTTTTAGCTCTTTCATTGCTTCTTGCGCCAGGTCCACAATTTCCATCACCGGACTTAGCTTATTGCGCATGTTGTAATACTGGTCTTTTATCTCAATACTGAAACAACCCTCGCCATATTTTTCGTTGAGCCTTGCCGCAATTCGTCGCATTTTTGATTTGCGTTGTTCAAAATGTTGGTTATCATGGTCGCGGATGATATATTCCATAGTAGCTGTTTCCACATTGCCTTTAAAACTGAGCAAATGGTAAAAGCCCTCATACGTTTCTGTATGTTCCGGACGTTCATTGTCGGGTAGCATCCGGTTATACTCCATCCCGAGCAGCGTGGCATTGATCATCTTGTTTTTGGCATCGCCGGGGTGTATGTTTCGGCCACTGATACGGACGCTTGCGTGGGCAGCATTGAAGTTCTC
>SKOK01000277.1 GCA_007120085.1 Bacteroidales bacterium
ATGGAGTTCGCTGACGAGAGATTCATTCCTGTGAGCTCCGGGTCGGCAAAAGCCTGCTTCACGAGCGCCTGGCAATCGTCAAACTTGGCATCAAGGGCCGCCACGCGCACGTTTTTTCCCAGGGTGGTCATCTGCTTGCGCTGGCGCGCCGTCACCTCTTTCTCAGGAAAGAGGATGAGCACCCGGATGTTGTCCAAACCGTAAAAGGCATTGGCGATGGCACTGCCGGTATCGCCTGAAGTTGCGGTCAATATCAGCAGCTCTCTTTTGTTTTTTTTGAGAAAGTGATTCATGAGCCGGCCCATCATCCTGGCGGCAAAGTCCTTAAAGGAGGCCGTCGGCCCCTGGTCAAGCCGCATCACATTCTGCCGGCCGGTAACATGCTCCAGTGGCACATCGTAATCGTAGGCGTCATTAACCAGGGCACGCAGGGTATCAGCCGGCACTTCTTCCTTCAGAAAGGCATGCAGCACCTCAAAGGCGATCTGCGGATAGCTCAGCTCCATAAAGGCATCCAGCCTTTCAGCAGCCAGCTTTGGGATTCGATTTGGCATATACAGGCCGCGATCAGGGGCCTGCCCCTGCAGCAAGGCATCTCCAAAAGAAAGTGCTGGTGCCTGCAGGTTTGTTGAATAATATCTTATTGTCTCCATGGCATATATGTTTTTCGTGCCGGATATATATCTAAAACCATCCGTTGAACGAAAGTGCTATCAATGTTTTTGACGAATGCCCTGCAAAAATAAAAAATATTCTTGCACGTATTTTTTAATGGCTGCCCAGGTGGTATCACTCCGGGCACCCATTCCATATTTACATGCTAAACCAAGCGTGCAGATGAAGCACCGGCGGCAGAGTATTCAGGTGAAGTAACGCTGATAGTCTTGCCATCCAGGGTACTCAGTGCCTGGTCAATGTCAGCGATGATGTCATCAGGATGCTCCATGCCCACACACAGGCGGATGAGGTTTGGTGGGATCTGCGCCAGCTTGCGCCCCTCTTCGCCTTGCTGAGCGTGCGTCGAAATGGTGGGAATCGTGGCAACAGACTTGATCCGTCCGAGGTCGGTAGCACGCCAGATGCGCTGAAAGGCATCAAACACCTTGCGGGTGTTCTCTGCGCCGCCCTTGATCCTGAAGGACATCAGGTGCCCGTAACGGTTTTGCGGACTGCCATACTGTTCATCGTGTTCAGCATCAACCAAAAACAGGTATTCCTTCGCAAGCTCGTGTAACTTATGCTCTTTAAGTCCTAGATAATCAACCCCTTCGATATGTTTATGATCTTTCAGAAACTCGGCAACCGTCATGGTGCTGCGGCTGGCCACATCCATGCGGTGGCGGATGGTGCGAATGTCGTTGAGCGCCATGATGGCATTCATCGGTGAAATATTGGGGCCATTGTCGCGGTTCGGCAACTGCTTCAGGTAGGCGCAGAAGTCGGCCTTCATCTCGGGATTGTCGATGTTGGTGGTGATGTTTTTGCGTGCGATGACGGCACCGGCAATGCCAAAGCCACTGGTGAACAGCGACTTGGAAACCGATTGCACCACAATGTCGGCGCCAAACTCCAGCGGTCGCAGCAAGGCAGGTGTGGCCACGGTAGAGTCAAAAATGGCGGGCAGGCCATATTTGTGAGCCAGATCAACGATCTTTTTCACGTCAAAGAAGGCCTGTGCCGGATTGCTGGGCATCTCACCATAGATGAAGCGTGTATTCTCATCGATTTTTGATTCCCACTCACTGATGTCGTTGCTGTTGATGACCCGCCTCCATTCGATGTTGCGCTCCTTCTCTTTACGAATTGCAAACTGCTGAAAGGTGCCACCATAGACCTGGGTGGTTGCCACAAAGTTCATAGGTGCATTGGGCCGCTTAGGGTCTTCGATCAGAAACTGATCCACTGCGCTTTGAATGGCTGCCATCCCCGAAGCGGTGGCTATACAGGATGCATCCACGCCGGCACCGTACGACTCGAGCAGTGCCAGCACCCCTTCCATGTAGTATATGCTGGGGTTGCCGATGCGCGAATAGCACCAGGTGGGTATCTGGTAGCTGAGGGCGGCCTCCATCTCGTCAGAGTCGCGATACGCCTGCGACGTCGACATATAAATAGGCTCGATGATGGAGCCCTGGTTGAAGTCCAGCGCTTCCTGCATAGAGTAGATACCGTGTACCGCGATGGTGTCAAAACGGCATTGCTTCATTTTTTTGATGTTCTCAGCATGCCACTGCATGGCACGCTTACCGGCATCTTTGTAGTGATCTAGTCCTTTGGGTTTCATAAGCTTTTGGGTTTTATGAATATGGTTAATGGTTCATGGTAGCGGGTTCATGGTTACAACAATCCATTGGCAATCAAAGATTGATCGCTTCCGGGGTAAAAGTAATAAAAACTTTTTCTTTTTCAATGAGAATGGGGATGCTTTTCTCACTGAAAAAGCTTACAAATCCCACAGAAAAACAGGCCAAATATAAGCAAAGGGGCTCATATCCTCAGTATGGAAATCCGAAAAATATGAGCCCCTGTTTATTACGTTTTTAGGGGTGATCCAAAGTCGCTGATTATGAACAACATAAAACACAAAACGAATTTTTAAAAATCATTCTGCATTGGTAAAATTACTCCACCTGTATCTTTTCCGCCGCCATGCCATCATCCGTATAAACCGACACAAGATACAATCCGGGAGCAAACAGTCCGACATTCAGCTCATAGGTAAGCACCCCTGTGGGGTTGCTGTTATACAATACATTCCCTTGAATATTCTGCACTTTAACCTCTGTAATGCCATAGTCTGCTTCAATATGAAGATATGTTCCGGCAGGGTTTGGAAACATTTTCACAACGGACATTTCGAGGTCGGACGTTCCTGCCAGCATGTAAACGAAACTCAGGTCACCGGTGGTATTTCCTTCTTCAGTAACTGTAACATTGAGATGAGAGTCAGGAATCAGCCAAAAGGGTGGATTCTGGCCATTGTTGCCCAT
Source organism: Bacteroidales bacterium (assembly GCA_007120085.1). Lineage (GTDB taxonomy): Bacteria > Bacteroidota > Bacteroidia > Bacteroidales > UBA7960 > PUPG01. The sequence goes on from SKOK01000277.1 coordinate 2,991, forward strand.
CGCATTCCATGCATAGGAACCAGGAGGCAGATTCAGGGTTACCGACCAGTTGAACGACGGGTTCTCGAGCATCTCTTCCATGCTCCATTCAGTCATATCTCCTGCAAATAGCACCTGCTCGAGTGTTTCACTATCGTCAATCACCGTAAACACAACAGAAAAAGCCACAGGGGCATCGCTGTCCTGAATATCAGCTGAACTGCGGGCTGTGATAAACCCACCATCACCGTTCTGGCCAATGAGTCCTGTAAGCATCAGGTGTTCACCAGGGATTTCCTCGCCCAGGTAATCAGCATCACCAAAAATCGTTTGAAATGCATACGAATCCTGTCCATCGCTGATCGAATAGCTCTCACCGGCTTCAAACACCCCAACCGGATCAGAAAAAAACACATTGGTCAGCTTTACCAGACGGGCTTGGTAATTGGCTGGGTTGGTTTCCAGGGCAGCCAGTGACACATTTAGCGGCTGAACAATATTAGACCAGGAGGAGGCTTCGCCCGGGTCGGCTACCGGGATCCAGAACAGGGTATAGCCATCCTGCCACAGTCTGCCGGCAACGCCAGATATACCATCATACAAAGCATAATCCTCCTGCAGCAATCCATCTTCGTCCAGCAAAACGATGGCGGCCGTTCCATCCTGCACATACATCTTTTGCTCAGCAGCCAGCTGCCAGGTGATCACCACTTCCTCCGAAAGCTGATAAATAACGCCCGGATCAGCATCCTGGCTGCGCAAATCAGCAAGTGAAGCAACAGCCACCACAGGTACATCAACCAAATACGACATTTCAGCGGAAGTATCAGATGCTCCCTGCACATCTTCAGCATATACCTGGTAATAAA
>SKOK01000161.1 GCA_007120085.1 Bacteroidales bacterium
ATTGAAATTGAATACGAAGCGACAAGTGACGCAGCGACCCATGTTAACCTGACAAACCATACATATTTCAACCTGAATGGATTTACAGGAAATGTGTTCGATCATTATCTGTGGTTAAAAGCGGCCCAATACCTTGCCAATGATCCAAATCAAATACCAACAGGAGAGTACCTTGACTGCAAGGGCACGCCTTTCGACTATCATAACAGACTCATCAAAGGCATCCCCGGGCAAAAGCTTTCTGCCCAAATGGATCATTGCTTTGTAGTGAATAAAAATGGTAGCATTGATGAGCCTGTTGCCGTTTTGTATCATCCCGGATCAGGAAGGAGGCTCACAGTTTACGGCACCCAACCCGGCATCCAGGTTTACACCTCAAACTTCCTGGATGGTTCGCTCATCGGACACAATGGCACTGTTTACGAAAAAAACATGGCCATATGCCTCGAAAATCAACATTTCCCTAACACCCCAAATACCCCAGGTTTTCCTGAAACACTTTTAAAACCAGGGCAGAAATACAGGCAAGCCTTAAAGTGGCATTTTGACCACGTTTCATAATTTTCTTAACGAAAACCCACCTTCCGCTTCAAAAAAATCACGGGCCTTTGCTTAAAAACCATTAAGCATAGTGCCACCTAAAACCCCAAACTCTTAAATATTCTTAAAAAATAGTACTATGCCTTACATAGTACTATTTTTTATTGCATCTTTGCACAGAATTTGTATAACAAAAGCCAACACATTAATAATAAAGTCTGTAAGCCATGAAACTTGAAAACACCAAAGCACAGATGCGCAAAGGGATCCTCGAATATTGCATCTTATCCCTGTTATCCCAAAAGGAAGCTTATGCTTCTGAGATCATCCAGGCATTAAAAAATGCCAAATTGCTTGTAGTTGAGGGCACCGTTTACCCGCTCCTCACGCGCTTAAAAAATGACGGACTGCTCACCTACAGGTGGGAGGAGTCAACTGGCGGACCTCCACGAAAGTACTACCTGGTAACGGCGCTGGGTCAGGATTTCCTTAAGGAGCTTCACAGCACCTGGACCGAACTGGTCGCATCCATTGACAAGATCACAACAAATGCAGGCAATTTATAACAACTAAACAAAATCCATATCAATCTTTATTTTATTTTTGTTTTCAAAACTTGCAAACCATGAAAAAAACACTGACAGCAAACATCAACGGCATCGTTTTTCACATTGATGAGGATGCCTATTACAAGCTAAGCCGCTATCTTGAACGGATCAAAGCACACTTCAGGCACGAGCACGGCGGTGAAGAGATTGTTGCGGGCATCGAAGGCCGCATTGCAGAAATGTTCCAGGAACGCAAAAAAAGCCATCAGCAGGTTGTAAACATCGAAGACGTGCGTGAAGTCATCACCCAGTTAGGCGAGCCGGCTGAAATGAGCGACGACGGAAATGAAAGCACCGGCCGCAGGGAAACAAGTGATTATTCATCTGAAGATCCTGCCCCGAAACAATTGTTTCGCGACCCTGACAACAAATACATTGGGGGCGTATGCAGTGGCCTGGCAGCCTATTTCAACATAGACCCGACCTGGGTAAGGCTGTTGTTTGTATTGCTCATTTTTGCCGCCGGCAGCACCATCCTGGCATACATTATTTTGTGGATAGTAATCCCAAAGGCCATAACGACTGCTGACAGGCTTAGCATGCGTGGTGAAAGGATCAATATTTCCAATATAGAAAAATCGATCCGGGAGGACCTGCGCGACATCAAGAGAAACCTGGAAGACCTGTCAAAAAAGGCATAGCGCCGGCATCGCCTTAGTGAAGCCTGCGTGTGGTATTGAACATTTAGCGACTTTTTTCATTAATGTAATAGACGGTTAACGGAACAAAAACTTCTAATCATCAAAATATTTTGTTATCTCCAATGGCAGCTAAGAAAGAAAAGTTCACAAAGAGGCAAAAAGAGGAAATCCTAAAAGACTTCCGCATCGCGAATGAAAGCCGTCAGGCCAGTTTATTAGGCCGGCGTGAAGTACTTACCGGCAAAGCCAAGTTCGGCATCTTTGGCGACGGTAAAGAAGTACCCCAGCTGGCCATGGCGAAAGCTTTCAGGGAAGGCGACTGGCGCTCAGGATATTATCGCGACCAGACTTTCATGCTGGCAGCCGGCATGATGACCCTGGAAACTTTTTTCAGCCAGCTTTATGGTGACACCGATCTTACGGCAAACCCTGACAACGGCGGGCGCATGATGAACAACCATTTTGCTACGCGCAGCCTCGATGAAAATGGTCACTGGAAAGACCTTGTCAGTCAGAAAAACTCCTCGGCCGACATCTCGCCTACTGCCGGGCAAATGCCGAGAGCACTGGGGCTTGCCCTGGCTTCCAAGGTTTACCGCGGTGAAAAAGGACTCAAAAGCCATAAAAAGTTTAGCAACAATGGCAACGAGGTGTGCTTTGTTACGATTGGAGATGCCAGCACCAGCGAGGGGCACTTTTTTGAAACCATGAACGCCGCAGCAGTCCTGAAAGTACCGCTTGCTTTATCAGTCTGGGACGACGGTTATGGCATCAGCGTACCCATCGAGCACCAAACCACCAAAAGCAGCATCTCCGAGGCACTCAAAGGGTTTGAAAAAACATCGAAAGACCATACTGGCATCCGGATCTTCAAAGCCAAGGGCTGGGACTATGAAGGCCTGGTTAAAACCTACGAAGAAGGTGTTGAGGTCAGCCGGAAGGAGCACATCCCCGTAATGTTTCACATCACGGAAGTGACGCAACCGCAGGGGCATTCAACCAGCGGCTCGCACGAGCGATACAAGTCACCCGAGCGCTTGCAGTGGGAAAAAGAAAACGATTGCATCCTAAAAATGCGGCAGTGGATCATCAAGGAAAAAATTGCCCCGGAGGAAATCCTGGCCGAAATAGAGCATCAAGCTGTCAAAAGCGTTAAGGAAGCGCGGCGCAATGCCTGGAACAACTTCCAGAAGCCCATTCTTCAAAAGCGGGATGACTTCATCAAGAAAGTAAATATATCGACCTGCAGGTGCCTGAAAGTGAATAAGATTGACCAATTGCTCCAACAGCTGGCCCGCATTGGCGAGCCGACCCGCAAGGACATCATCTCAACAGGAAAAAAGATATTGCGTCTCATCTGCAATACCTGCACACCGCAGGAAAGTACACTTAAACAGATCGTTACCAAGTGGATCTATGATGAATATGCAGACAACCAGCAGCGGTATTCATCACACCTTTACAGTCAGTCCGAATTATCCCCATTCAAGATCAAAGAGGTGAAGCCCGAATATGCAGATGATGCACCCATGGTCAATGGACGTGAGATCCTGGTGGCCAACTACGACCATCTCTTTGCAAAATATCCTGAAGCATTGATCTTTGGCGAAGACGTAGGACACATTGGCGGGGTAAACCAAACCCTTGAGGGGATGCAGAAGAAATATGGTAATTTGCGGATCAGCGACACCGGCATCCGGGAGGCGACCATCATCGGCCAGGGCCTGGGAATGGCCATGCGCGGTTTAAGACCCATCGCAGAGATACAGTATTTTGATTACCTGCTTTATGGCTTGCAAGTGATCAGCGACGACCTGGCAACCTTGCAATACAGGACGGTTGGCGGACAAAAGGCACCGCTGATCATCAGCACACGTGGCCACCGGCTGGAAGGCATATGGCACTCCGGCAGTCCGCTCAGCATGGTTATCAACTCCATTCGCGGTGTGCACGTGCTCGTACCCCGCAACATGACGCAAGCGGCCGGTTTTTACAACACCATAATGCAGTCCGACGACCCGGCCCTCATCATAGAACCGCTCAACGGCTACAGATTAAAAGAAAAACAGCCTTCTAACATTGGTGAGTTTACCGTGCCCCTTGGCAAGCCGGAAATCATGAGCGAAGGCACCGACGTGACACTGGTCACCTACGGTTCCTGCGTGCGCATAGCACAAGATGCCGTTGCCCAGCTCAAGGATTTCAACATTTCTGTGGAGCTGATTGACGTTCAGTCACTGCTGCCATTCGACCTGGAGCACACCATCGTAAAATCACTGGAGAAAACCAACAAGATCGTTTTCTTCGATGAAGATGTCCCGGGCGGTGCAACAGCATATATGATGCAGAAAGTGCTTGAAGAACAAGGTGGTTACCGCTACCTGGATGCTGAACCGGCTACTGTAACGGCCAAAGACCACCGCGCGGCTTATAGCACCGACGGCGATTACTTCTCAAACCCAAATGCAGAAGACGTGTTTGAGAAGATCTACGAGATGATGCACGAATACAACCCTGCAGCCTATCCCGTGATATTTTGACGGTTAACAGTTCGGAGTTCTCAGTTCGGAGTCGGGGCTCTCAGCTTCCAAAATCCACAATAGGCAACGATCATGCCTGGGTTAATAGTTCTCCGCCATTTCTTCAAACCAGGCTTGTGGGTGGCGGCATGCAGGACAGTTCTTTAAAGCCTTTTCCCCTTCGTAAACGTAACCGCATTTGATGCAAAACCATTTGGTTTTTTCAGGCCTGACAAATACCGTTCCCTCCTTCACGCGATCGAGAAGCTTCAGGTAGCGCTCTTCGTGGTGCTTTTCAACAGCTGCCACGAGTTTGAACGAAGTAGAAACACGCTTAAAACCCTCTTCTTCAGCAATGCGGGCAAACTCAGGATAGAGCTCTGTCCATTCCTCATTTTCGCCACTGGCTGCCGACGCCAGGTTTTCTGCCGTAGTCCCCACCTTGCCTGCCGGATAAGCCGCAGTGATCTCCACCTTGCCCCCTTCGAGGTATTCGTAAAAGGTCTTGGCATGGATTCTTTCGTGGTCAGCCGTTTGCCTGAAAATAGCGGCAATCTGCTCGTAACCTTCTTCACTGGCTACTTTTGCATACATCTCATAACGCCTCGCCGCCTGCGATTCACCGGCAAATGCCTTGAGTAAATTTTGTTCCGTAAGCGTGCCTTTGATGCTTTTGTCTGTCATTTTTTCTTTATGTTATAATGTGGAAGTTGAAAAATTGTATACGTCTTTGAGGATGTCGTATTCAGCTTCAAAAGTAAACATAGCGGCGGATAAAACACAATGTCCATGTTAATTTATAAGCAGATTAAATAAGAAGAGAGCAATAAGGAATATTGGAAGGAACGTGGATTATGGTTAAGGAGTTAAGGAGTTAAGGTGTTAAGGAGTTTAAGGCATCTCTGAACTCTGAACTCTGAACTCTGAACCCTGAACTCTGAACCCACAACCAGCAACCAGAAATTAGAAATTAGAAATTAGAAACCAGCAACCCTCACCCCTTTCTCATCACCACCACATCCTGGAAATTCATGCAGGCATCGGCTGCTTTGCCTGCCCACCAGCCTTCGTTGTGGTATTGAATGGAAAGTCCGGCTTTGCAGGCGATCTTGCTGATCAATTCATAACGGAATGCAATGTTTGCATTCTTGACTTTTATATCGTGTAAGAAATAGTTATCATACCTGTGGGGAAAGAAAGGCTTCTTTGCCTTGTCCAGAAATTGTTCTGAGTGGCGGGTGATGAGGAAAAAAGTGGCAAAGCACTGTCCACCCGGCTTGAGCACCCTGGCAATTTCATGCAGGTAGTTTTCAACTTCACCGGGCTGCATGTGTGTGAAGACGGATATGAGCGTGGTGAGGTCGAACACGGCATCCTCGAATGGAAATACGAATTTATCTGCTACTTCCCTGGTATCAAGATTATAAAGGTCGTTTTGAAGGGGGATGTACGTAAAGTTAAAGTTTGGAAAACGGTGATAATGTTTCCTGCACCACTCCACGCCATCCTTTACGATGTCAAACCCTTCGTAGCGGCCGTTTTCGTCAAGAAAACCGGTCAATGGCCTTGCAAGCCTGCCGATCCCACAGCCAATGTCGAGGACATGGTGTGAAGGTTTTAAACTGCAGCTGGACTTGATATTTCTCAGCAAATCATTGCCGGATGCAACAAAATCGCCTCTGCCTGTAAATATTTTCCCTCGTGGAGGCACCAGCGGTGGCCGCTTACCGGTGACTCCTTCAAGCACGTCAACGGGAAAGAAAAAAAGCCTCCTGGCCATGCGTCGCTGGACAGGACCTAAGTGGTAATATGCCTTTCTGAGCAAACTCATCAGAACTTTTTCGATAATCTTTCAAGAATGCCTGCGCCTTTGCGGAAAAGGGTTTGTTTACGATCGGGACCCAGCGAAATGATGTCAACGGTAATTCCAATGTATTCTTCTATCAGGCTGACATATTCAAGCAAAGCGGGTGGCAACTGCTCGAAGGTGTCAATTTGATCGAGATCATTTTGCCACCCTTTGATTTCCTTGTAAACCGGCTTTGCATTTTGGAGATTACAGGCGGGCGGCATAATGTTTTTCTGTTCTCCATCAATTTCATAAGCAACGCACACCTTGATGCTTTCTAGGTCATTAAGTACATCTGCTTTTGTCATGATGAGACGGGAAACGCCGTTAATCATCACGGCATATTTAAGTGCAGGCAGGTCGAGCCAACCGCACCGCCTGGGTCTGCCGGTTGTTGAGCCGTATTCATTGCCCATTTTACGAATATGGTCACCATCATCGCCATGCAGTTCAGTGGGAAAGGGTCCGCTGCCAACACGTGTGCAATAAGCTTTAAACACGCCAAACACTTCGCCAATCCGGGAGGGAGCAAGTCCGAGTCCGATGCAGGCACCGGCAGCAATGGTGTTCGATGATGTAACAAAGGGGTATGACCCAAAGTCTATGTCGAGCAAGGTTCCCTGGGCACCTTCAGCCAGCACGCGGGCACCCTTGTCAAGTGCTTCATTCACAAACAGCTCGCTTTGCACCTGTGGAATGGCAAGCAAACGGTCAAGGCCTTTGAACCAGGCTTTCTCATAGGCATCAAAGCTTAGCCCGTCAAGACGCAGCTCCTCCACCTTACAACCCAGACTGGTGGCCAACGAAAAGTGTTCGGCCTTGAGTGTGTCGTATTTTTGCCTGAAGTCAGGGGCGGAGGCATCTGCAATACGGATTCCGCTTCGCGCAACCTTGTCCGTATAGGCAGGACCAATGCCTTTAAGCGTACTTCCAATCTTGAGCTTCCCTTTTTTGAGTTCAAAGGCTGCATCGAGCAGGCGGTGCGACGGCAGGATCAGATGGGCCTTGCTGCAAATGAACAGCGACTCCTTCAGTTTTTCCAGCGGCAAGTTCAGCTGATCCATCTCGTTGCTGAATATGTATGGATCAACAACCACACCATTTCCAACCACATTGAGACAACCTGGATGAAATATCCCGGATGGAATGGTGTGAAGGATGTACTTTTTGTCTTCAAATGCCAATGAGTGCCCTGCATTCGGACCTCCCTGGAATCGTGCAACCATCTTGTAGTGAGGAGTAAGCACGTCAACGATCTTCCCTTTGCCTTCATCGCCCCACTGCAAACCCAGCAAGACATCTGCTCTGTTGTTTTCCGTCATGATAATGCGTTTTAAACGACAAGCATTTGCCTGTCAATGTATAATACTCAATCAGCTTGCTTCATACGACCAACGGGATCAAAAGCCCCAAAAAGCATCTGACCTATTTTTAAGCCAAAAATAAGATAATTTACACAGAGTTCAAACAGGAAAGTGGAAATAATTCAAAAAGTGGATAAAACTTCGACTGGCATTGCCTAAGCCTCTTCATTTTTTGCACTACAAGCCTGGCAATCGCCATAAAATGCAAGTGATCTCTTGGTTACCTTGAAATTGAATAACCCGCTGACGGATTCCTGGATGGCAAGCAGGCGAGGGTCACAAAATTCATATACGCGTCCGCAAGTGGAACAAACCAGGTGGTCGTGCTGCTTATATTTATATGACTTTTCAAACTGGGCCACATTTTTACCAAACTGGTGTCGTTGCACAAGGTTACACTTTACAAGCAACTCTATGGTGTTGTAAATGGTGGCCCGGCTAACCCTGTATTTGTTGTTTTTCATTCTGATATACAGGGATTCCACATCAAAATGGCCATCCGTAAGGTATATCTCACGCAAAATCGTGTATCGCTCGGGTGTCCTGCGATGTCCATTGTTCTGCAGATAAGCCGAAAAAATGTTTTTTACGGTTTCCAGTAACTCTTTATCGCTCTTGCTTAGATCCATTTCCATTGTTTTTAACAGAAGCAGTCGTGGGTTTAAATTTGCGTTAACTTAACGAGGCAATAAAGGTACAAAAAAAATATTATTTGAAATGTTTTTAAATAAAGAACTATATCATTTGAAGATCAACGGCTAATCATTCGCTTCCATCTTTCCTATTCGTGATACTTTTTCGATACCTTTGAGCTGCTTCAACTTCTTGATCAAATTATTCAAGCGCCTGGTATCATTGATGTAGAGCATGATAAGCCCTTCAAAGGTTCCATGATGCGTATCAAAATGGATGTTGCGAATGTTCACATTGTATTCGCTGGATATTGTATCAGTGATGTTTTTCAACAATCCCTGTTCATCAATACCTTTGATCCTGATGCCTGACAGGAAGGCGATTGATTCGTGTGTCACCCATTTGGCTTTTACCACCCTGTATGCATACTTTGACATCAGTTGCACGGCATTGGGGCAATTGTTGCGATGGATCTTGATCCCATCGTGTATGGTGACGAAACCGAACACGTCATCGCCTGGAATGGGGTTGCAGCAGGGCGACAATGAATAGGTGAGGTTTTCCATGTTGTCGCCAATGAGCAAGGTATCAGGTTTTTCCTTGAGCTGCTGCCTGATGGGATCGACCGCTGCTTCTTTTTCTGCTGATGTATCCTTTGACCTGGCAAACGGATTTCTCAGATAACTGAATATCCCGCCTTTTTCCTGTTCAGCAGCATAAGCCTTCAGCTCCTTTTGGCCTATCGTGCCGGTGGCAACCTCGTAATACAGGTCGAGTGGTGCTTTCAGCTTAAAATGATCCACCAGTTTTTGGATGTTATCCGGGTTGAAGTCGATTTTAAACTGCTTCAGCTTGCGCTCCAATATCTCCTTGCCATCCTCAGCCTGCGCTTTCCTCTGCTCCTTGAGTGCCGACTTGATCTTCCCTTTTGCCCGTGCCGTCGTCACATAATTGAGCCAATCTGTTTTGGGAAACTGCTTTTTCGATGTGATGATTTCCACCTGGTCACCACTTTTTAGTGTGTGGCTCAGGGGCACCAGCTTATGATTCACTTTGGCGCCAAGGCAGTTATTGCCAACCTGGGTGTGGATGCTATAGGCAAAGTCAAGAGCTGTGGAGTTCACAGGCAGTGTGCGCAGCTCCCCTTTCGGTGTAAAAACGATGATCTCATCAGAAAACAGGTTCAGCTTAAAATCATCAATAAAATCCAGCGCATCCGTTTCGGCACTTTTCAGGATCTCCCTGATCCGGCGCAACCACTTATCAATGCCGCTTTCGCCGCCCTTTGACTCTTTGTACTTCCAGTGGGCGGCATACCCCTTTTCAGCCACATCGTCCATCCTGACGGTCCTGATCTGCACCTCCACCCACTTACCCTGGCGGCTCATCACCGTGGTGTGCAACGACTCATAGCCATTGGCCTTGGGTGTAGAGATCCAGTCGCGCAGGCGATCAGGGTTCGGCTTGTAAATATCCGTTACGATGGAATAAACCTTCCAGCAATCCGATTTTTCACGGTCTTCGGGGGAGTTCAGGATAAAGCGTATGGCGAAGATGTCATAGACCTCCTCGAAGGGTACTTCCTTTTTCTTCATCTTGCTCCAGATGGAACTGATGGATTTCGTCCGGGCCTGGATCACATAATCCACTCCCTCATTCTGAAGCGCACGGCGCAAGGGTTGCGTAAAAGACTGGATGAACCGGTTTCGCTGTTCTTTTGTGTCTGCCAGCTTCTGCACAATGGTTTGGTAAACCTCCGGCTCAGTGTATTTCATGGCGAGGTCTTCCAGCTCACTTTTAATACCGTGAAAGCCCAGCCTGTGGGCAAGCGGTGCAAAAAGGTATAAGGTTTCGTTGGCTATCTTCAGCTGTTTTCGCGGAGGCAATGAGTCCAGCGTGCGCATGTTGTGCAGGCGGTCGGCCAGCTTGATGAGGATCACGCGCACATCATCAGAAAGGGTAAGCAGCATCTTCCTAAAGTTCTCGGCCTGCACGGAGCTTGTCTGGTCAAAAATACCGGATATCTTGGTGAGCCCGTCAATGATGCGGGCCACCTCCTCACCAAAATAATCGCTGATGTCTTCGAGCGTGTAATCGGTATCCTCAACCACATCGTGCAGCAACGAACAAACTACGCTCGTAGCACCCAGGCCGATCTCTTCAACCACAATGCGGGCAACGGCAATCGGATGGTATATGTATGGCTCACCACTCTTTCGCCGATGGTCAATATGAGCTTTTGCAGCAAAATCAAACGCCTTGCGTATCAGTTTGCGACCCTCCTTGCTCATGCTGGGGCGACAAACAGTCAGCAACGACCGGTAGCGCTTAACGATCTCCAAACGTTCTTTTTCCAATGCCAGCTGCTCCATGACGATTTCCTGAATGGTATATCTAAAGATACAAATTTATTACATACGGAATTTTCAAATCCAATAATATCCTGGATTATGCCGGCAAATCAGTGGCAACAACATATAATGCCTTACTCCAGCTTATAAGCAGGTCTCCAAAAGCATATCAAAAAAAAATGACCGCAGACCCTGCCACCCTGCCTACCAGGCAAACAGCGGGAACTCACCCATCAGGGCATTCACCTTTTTGCGTACCCCGGCGATCACCTTCTCGTCGTCAATGTTCGAGATGACTTCATCAATAAAATCAACGATCTTCACCACATCTGCTTCTTTTAACCCTCTTGTGGTAACGGCCGGCGTACCGATACGGATGCCTGAGGTCTGGAAGGGCGAGCGACTGTCGAAGGGCACCATGTTTTTATTGATGGTGATGTCAGCTTCAACCAGGATATTTTCCACTTTCTTGCCGGTGATTTCCGGAAACTTTGAGCGCAGGTCTATCAGCATCAGGTGGTTATCGGTGCCATTGGAAGTAACGTGATAGCCTTTGTCAATAAAGGCTTTCGCCATTGCCTGGGCATTTTTCATCACCTGTATGCCATATTCTTTGAATGAAGGATCGAGTGCTTCGCCGAATGCCACTGCCTTGGCGGCGATGACGTGCTCCAGCGGTCCGCCCTGTGTGCCGGGGAATACCGCACTGTCCAGCACTGCCGACATCATTTTGACTTTGCCCTTCGGTGTGGTCAGTCCCCATGGGTTTTCAAAATCTTTGCCTATGAGTATGAGTCCGCCGCGGGGGCCACGCAAGGTTTTGTGAGTGGTGGTGGTCACAAAATGGCAATGTGGCAAGGGGTCATTCAGGAGCTTGGCAGCAATGAGGCCGGCAGGGTGTGCAATGTCGGCCATCAGCAAGGCACCCACCTTGTCGGCCACCTCGCGCATCCGGGCATAATCCCACTCGCGGGGATAAGCAGATGCACCTGCAATGATCATTTTGGGTTTTTCCTTCATCGCTATCCTTTCCATCTCATCATAATCAATGGTGCCGGTTTCTTCACTTACCGTGTAAGCCACCGGACGATACAGGATACCGGAAAGATTTACCGGTGCACCGTGCGAAAGGTGCCCGCCGTGGCTCAGGTCGAGCCCCATAAACGTGTCTCCGGGCTTTAAACAAGCCAGGAAAACCGCCGCGTTGGCCTGGGCACCACTGTGCGGCTGCACGTTGGCCCACTCAGCACCAAACAACTCGCAGGCACGGTCAATGGCCAGCTGCTCCGTCTGGTCAACGATCTGGCAACCGCCATAATAGCGCCTGCCCGGATAGCCCTCGGCATACTTGTTTGTCATTACACTGCCCATAGCAGCCATGACCTGCTCACTGGCAAAATTTTCTGAAGCAATGAGCTCAACACCATGAAGCTGGCGCTGACGCTCCTGCTCTATCAAATCAAAAACAACATGATCTTTTTTCATAATCATTCTTTTAAAATATATTGTGGATTAATAATTTTTCTAAAGAAACATCAAAATTACATATAATTCAGCAACCTGCGAAGGTCAATTTTTCTAAAAATACTACATTTGACATCCATAAAATATAACAAGTAAATCATGAAAAAAGTTTCCACGATTTTTTTTGCATTGTTTCTGATGCACAACATGCTGAATGCTTCAGAACAAGTAACCATTACCAGCTGGTTATCTACGGCACCGGCTGAAGTCAACTACCCACTGTTTCACGACACGCCAAATGTAAAGGGCAACACCTTTACGGACAGGCAATTGCTCTCATTCGGACACGTAAACCTCGACGGACACCAGCCCGAAGCCGGAAAGGAACTTGTGAGCATCAATGGTCAAAGGCTCACCTGGATGCCGCTGATGGCGAATGATGATGGCTTTGTGCTGATTGAAGAAAACGCCACTGGAGAACAACCACAGATCGTTTGGATGGCAGCCTACCTGCAAACAGGCCGGTGGCTGGAAGCATCGCTCGAGCTTCATAGTCCTTACATGATGGAAGCCCGGCTGAACGGCAAGGTGATCGGCACAAAAACAGGCATTGACACCGATGATGACAACATCGGGAAGCTCAGTCACAGCTTCAAGTTGCCACGCGGCACCCATCTGCTGACCATCAAGATGCTGCGCCCACCCCAGGATGACCAGGATAACCCCGTTTGGAAGCTAATGGGAAGCATTTCCGTGAAAGAGCCATTTAAGGCCAGCGATATCCTGCCAAAAACATCGCCTGAAGGCATCAAAGACATTCTGCACTTTATGGATGGTGTGAAGATCAGCAGTGTAAGACCTTCACCCGATGGCAGTATGTTTGCCATCAGCTACAGGCAGAGCCTGCCACCCTCCGACAGGTCAGAAAGCTGGACGGAGATCAGGCGGTTCAGCGACGATGGCCTGGTGCATTCCTTCAGGCACGCGAGCGTATCGCGCCTTGGCTGGCTGCCGCAAAGCAATGCGGTTTCATACACCAGCGCCAGGGATGGCAAAACCACCATCTATCATCACAACCTGGAAACAGGCGAAAAAAAAATCATTGCCGAAGGCCTCGAAGATTTCAGCGGCATGCGCTGGTCGCCGGATGAATCCTATATCATTTACACAGTCAGGGAGCAAGGAAGCGGCGCTGATGCCACCATGCGCCATATCATGGGCATGCAAGACAGGCAAGGCCATTTCCGGCACCGCAGCTTCCTGTATAAACTGGATGTTGCTTCGGGCTTGCACACCCGGTTGACGCACGGCAGCCAAACCACCAGCCTGCACGACATCAGTCCTGACGGCAGCAAGCTGGTTTTCAGCCAAACCAGGCCCGATTACCTCGAAAGGCCCTATTTCAAGCACGATCTGTTTATCATGGACATTAAAAGCTTTACTGTTGACACCTTGCTGGCCAACAAGCGCTGGAGCGTGTCCACCCG
>SKOK01000027.1 GCA_007120085.1 Bacteroidales bacterium
ATCCGTGGATAAATTCATCCGCAAACAAAAAATCCGTGGTAATCCATTCAATCCGTGTAATCTGTGGAAAGCCCAATCCGTGGATAATGTTATAATTCCTTAAAAACGCCCCCACAACTTCCCTCCAAAGGCATTTTTGAGTACTTTTATCCCCGTTTAAAATACACAAAAGTCTTATTATGAAAAAATTACACTACTATTTCCTGTTATTTGCATTCCCCTTCCTGGTCTCCTCCCTGCAGGCGCAGCCCGAGGTAACACCGGCTCTCACACAGGTGCTGGCCGAAAAGGGCGAAGAGGAATTTATCTCCGTGAACCTCCGCCTCGTGGAGCAATATGACGATCAGATGCTTTACCAGCAGAGCCGGACCATCAGCGACCGCGAAGCCCGTCGCAGCTTTGTGGTGAACGAGCTTAAGGAGTTCAGCGCTCAGAGCCAGACCGAACTGCTTTACTGGCTGCAGCAGATGGAAGCTGCTGGCAAGGTACGTGCCATCAGGCCTTTCTGGATCGGAAACCTCATCAACGCAGAGGTACGCCCGGAAGTGATCGAACAGCTCATCACCCGCAAAGACCTCGCACGTGTTGACTACAACCAGGTGCGCCAGGTGCTGATGACGGATGCCAGCGATGCCCGCATCCCACTTGCTGAACCAGACAATATCCGCACACCCGATAACCTGGCCTGGAACGTCACCCTCGTGAATGCCGACCAGGTGTGGGCTGAAGGCTTTACCGGCGAAGGCGCCATCGTAGCCGTGATGGATACTGGCATCAACTACAACCACCACGATATCACCGACAATATGTGGGAGCATCCCGACTATCCCGGGCACGGATACAACTTTGTGAACAACAACCACAACACCATGGACAACCAGAGCCACGGTACGCATTGCGCCGGCACGGTGGCCGGAACGGGTGCTGCCGGTACCGGCACGGGGATTGCTCCCGGCGCCACCATCATGAACCTCAAGGTGCTTGATGACGGCGGCGGCGGAACGGAAGCCGGCGTTTGGGAAGGCATACAGTTTGCTGTTGACTATGGAGCACACATCATGAGCCTTTCGCTCGGATGGCAACACTCCTGGGGACCCGACCGCAGCATGTGGCGCACATCAATGAACAATGCCCTGAGCGCAGGCGTGATTGCCGCCGTTGCAGCCGGCAACGAAGGCAGCTGGGGCTCTCCACCACCCGGGCAGGTGCGTACGCCCGGCGATGTGCCTCCACCGTGGCTGCACCCCGATCAAACCCTCGAAGGAGGCGTGTCCGCCGTCGTTTCGGTAGGCTCAACCACCAGCTCAGATGCCCTTTCAGGCTTCTCCAGCAAAGGCCCCGTCACCTGGCAAAACATATCACCATTCAATGATTATCCTCACAACCCGGGAATGGGCCTCATCAGGCCGGATGTGACAGCACCGGGTTCAGACATCCTCTCGCTGGCACATAACAACGTTACCGGATACACCGTTAAAAGCGGTACCTCAATGGCCACACCCGCCGTAGCCGGACTCATGGCACTGATGATCTCAAAAAATCCTAACCTGACCCCCGAAGAGATCAGCCAAATCATCGAAGAAAGCGCCATCCCGATGACGGACGGCAAAAGCAACACCTTCGGCAGCGGCCGTATAGATGCCCTCGCCGCCATCAACCAAACGCCATTTATGGGCATCTCCTATATAGGCCATACGCTCGACGACAGCCAGGGCAACAACGATGGCATCATCAATCCCGGCGAATATATCAACCTCAACCTCTCCTTCGAGAACCCTACCGACGAAGACATCCTAAACGTGGTGATCAGCCTCGAAACAGAATCACCTTTTATCACTTTTGTGAACGATTACCACTTTGTTGAAAACTTCCCAGCCAACCAGGTGATCACCTTTGAAGAGGTTTTTGCTTTTGAAGTGTCGGAAGGCATTCACGGAAATCACGCGGTAGAGATCTTCATGACCACCTACTCGCAGAGTGACCCCGACAGCGACCCCTGGACGGGCAGCATCATTGAAATTGCCCAGGCCCCGGAGCTCGTTTTCTCTAATATTGTTGTAGATGATTCTGAAGATGGCAACGACAGCGGACTGCTGGACCCGGGCGAAACAGCCTGGCTCACCGTTACGCTGACCAACAACGGCCAGATGGAAAGCACGCCCGGCGTCGCCTTCCTTGAGTCTGAAAACCATTGGATCACCGTGCTTTCGTTTGGAACGCAAGAGTTGCCGGCACTCGAACCCGGCGAATCACTCGAGTATTCCTTCCAGGTGGCCGCCTTCCACGACACGCCGCTGGAGAGTGCTGCCCCGCTCCTTTTTAACGCCATCACTGAAACACAGGAGTATGCACAGACAAAATATGTGATTGTTGGTGAAGCGCCCTTTTATTCGGAAGGCGACATTCCCAGCACCATGCACTATTTTGTGACAACCGGCAGCAGCGCTGTATTTCCGGGACAAATGACAATCACCATTCCTGAAGGCGCCGTCATCACCAGCGTTGACGTGGAGTATTCTATCACTTCCAGGCTGGGAGTGCATATGAGCAACCAGGAGTCCTTCCTGCGCTGTGTATCGCCAGGTGGTACTACCGAACCGGAAGTGTATAAAGGCTCCGGTAATATAACCGGTACTTACGAATATGCCCGCAGCGGACTCACCATTGCCAACAACGTGCAGGGCGGCGGCGACATTGAATTCCAGCTACACGTCTTCAGGAACCATGGCGGTTTCGGCTCCAATACAACCTATGTGTTTGTGCCCAACGAAACCTGGAAAGTCATCGTGTATTACGAACTACCAGAGTATGACGTCACCTTCCGTGTTGAAAACCAGTATGGTGAGCATGTTGAAGGCGCGGTTGTTCAGGTTGGCAGCACCCACGAACATACCAATGAAGATGGTGAAGCCTTATTTGGGCTTCCGGAAGGCACGCTCTATTACAGCGTAACAGCCGAAAACCACCGCCCGCTGCTGGTGCAGCCCTTCGATGTAGTCCAGGGCGACAACCTTATCGAAGTAAGCATCCTCAGGGTATTCCAGGCTATGTTTGACATTACCGACATCAATGGAAATGCCGTGCCTGGGGCCGTGATCACTGTTGGTGAACAGGCATTTGGACCCGGTCAGCATGTGATCGGCGATCTGGAAACAGGCATCCATCCATTTACTGTGGAAGCCGACGGCTACAATGCCTATTCGGGGGAGCTCGAAATTGCCGATGATGATGCAATGGTGGAGGTTGTGCTGGAGCCTGGCACCGATGTGCACAATGTGCATTTTGATGTGAAAGATGAATTTGGCAATGACATTGCTGATGCCGTGATCACCCTAAACGGTGCTTCCTATGCTCCCGGTCACTATCTCTTCCAGGACCTCCCCACAGGTGTCTATAGTTACACAGTGGAGGCTTTCTGCTTCGCCACCGTTGAGGGAACCTTTACGCTCACCAATCAGGCAATCGATCTCAATATCGTCCTTTCGATGCTCAATGGAGATGCCAACGGCGATGGCATGGTGAATGTGCTTGATGTGATCGCATCCGTAAGCTATTTTACCGGCCAGGAGGTAGCAATGTTCTGCTTTGACAATGCCGATGTGAATGCCGACGGGGTGGTCAATATCCTGGATGTTATTGGCATAATTAATATTTTCACCGAAGGCAAGGTGCACGCGCATCCGGGAATGAAATCATCAGATGCGCATATTTTTCTGCACAACAACAAGGTGCTACTTGATAGTGACGGTACATTGGCAGGCATTCAGTTTGAAT
>SKOK01000060.1 GCA_007120085.1 Bacteroidales bacterium
GGCGATGCGAACTGCGATGGTGAGGTGAATGTGCTCGATGTAATCAGCATGGTAAATTATTTCCTCGGCCTTGACCCGGAGCCTTTCTGCTTTGAGAATGCCGACATTAATGTTGATGGTGTCATCAACATCCTGGATGTGATCCTCTGCGTGGAAATATTTTCAGGGAAGTGATTTGAAGGGAAAGCTTAAAATGCGGCCATTAGCAAGTCAATATCCTGGTAAGGCAGGTGGAAAAACTCCCCGACATATTGATTTGTGAGGGTGCCATTGTAAAGATATACACCCTGACGCACGCCCGGGTCACGTTTTAACATGTTTTCAACGCCACCCTCTTCGCCAACGCTGAGCAGCACCGGTGCAAAGAAATTGCTGAATGCGTATGAAGCTGTCTTGGGCACCCTTGATGCAATGTTTGGAACGCAGTAATGTGTGACGCCTGCCTTTTGAAATACGGGTTTTGAGTGGGTAGTCACCGCACTGGTTTCAATGCAGCCTCCCTGGTCGATGCTCACATCCACAATAACACTGCCTTGTTTCATGCTGTTCACCATCTCTTCGCTCACCACCACCGGTGCCCTCCCGTGTGAAGAATGGATGGCCCCGATCAGGACATCAGCGGTGAGCAGCGCCTTTTGCAGCACTTTGGGCTGGATGATGGAAGTAAAAATACGGGCATTCAGATTATTCTGAAGCCGCCGGAGCTTATAAACCGAGTGGTCAAACACTTTCACCATTGCACCAAGCCCCATGGCAGCCCGAACAGCACATTCGCCAACAGTGCCCGCCCCCATGATCACCACCTCTGTGGGGGTGATGCCCGACAGGCCACCAAACATACGACCTTTACCATATTTGGGATCACAAAGATACTCTGAGGCGATCAAAATGGCTGTGTTGCCTGCAATCTCGCTCATGCTGCGCAAAAGAGGAAAAGTGTTGGCCCGATCGCGGATAAACTCAAAAGCAATGGCAGTAACTTTTTTTTGAATCAAGGATTTAAAATATTGTGCTTTCTGCATGGGCAGGGCAACAGTTGAAAAAATTACCTGCCCCTTCCTCACGTAGTCCATCTCGCTGTCAGTAATTGGCGAAACTTTCAAAACAATATCTGCCTTATATACCTCAGCAGCTGAATAAACCAGTTCACAACCAGCATCGGAATATTCCTTATCAGAAAAAAACGACTTTTCCCCTGCTTTTGATTGGATCAGGATGCGGTGACCATTTTGGGTGAGCAAGGCTGCGGCTTCCGGTGCTAAAGCAATTCTGCTCTCTTCATAGGTGGTTTCAAGCGGAATGCCAATCATCAGCGAATGCTTGCGTTTTTTTATCTCCAGCATCTCTTCCTGCGCACTGAAATGCCACGAACCGGATATAAGCCTGTAGTCGTTCCCCTGGTCTTTCATCTGTTTATATTTGCGTAAGTAACTGTAAGTCTTTGGTTTGTATTTAATCCTAAGATGGAAACTGGATGTTAGATATCCTAACCTCTAACTTCCACCATCCAGTTTGCATAATCATTCCCCTGTGTGTCCAAAAATCCTCTCTGTTAAAAACGAATCACCCGACGATCCCCATCCAACGTCATTGTTACCCGCACACTATTGTCGGGGAGCAAGGCTTCCAGCTTTTCAGGCCATTCAATAAAACAATGGTTTCCTGAGAAAAAATAATGCTCATACCCTAGATCATAAACCTCCTCCAGCTTATTGATGCGGTAAAAATCAAAATGATAAATACTGTCTCCATTGCTGGTTAAATAATGATTTACAATGGCATAACTGGGACTGCTTGCTGTTTCAACCACGCCAAGCTTTCGCGCTATTGCTTGTATGAAGGTAGTTTTTCCCACCCCCATAATGCCGAAAAAAGCAAAAATGCGTGCATCAGGGTACGTCGATAGCAATTTTTCAGCAATCTTCTCCAGGTCTTCAGGCTTCTCCGCAAAAAACATGCTCTCTTCTGTCATTGATTTACAAAAACGATTTCATTGTTACACAAAAAATTCTACTTGTTGAAAGCACTATTTAGGCGTCAGATAAACAAATGGAATCAACATTTCATCCAGCGAAACACCACCATGCTGGAAGGTATTCCGGTAATAATTTACATAATAGTTGTAATTATTTGGATAGGCAAAAAAGTGATCTTCAAGCGCAAAAATAAAATTGGCACTGACATAATCGCGAGGTAAATATGCATCTTCCGGATGCTTGATCTCAAATACCTCCTTGGGGTCGTATTGCAAGTTTTTTCCTGTTTTATAGCGCAAATTTGTGTTCGTATTTTTGTCACCTACGACTTTGGTGGGGTCTTGGACCCTCACGGAGCCGTGGTCTGTTGTGATAATAAGTGGTATCTTTTTATCCGCAAGGTGGCGTATGATCTCCCACAAGGGTGAATGCTCAAACCAGCTGGCTGTCAAAGATCTGTAGGCAGCCTCATCATCGGCAAGCTCTTTTATCACTTCCATTTCGGTGCGTGAATGGGAAAGCATATCCACAAAATTATATACGAGCACATTCAGTTTTTTGTTCGTGTAATCACTGAGTGTGTTCAGTAGTTTTTTGCCGGCATTGAGGTTTAGGATCTTATGGTAATTAAATTGAATGCCGGCGCCAAGCCTTTTGATCTGCTCAGCCAAAAGCTCCGGCTCATACTGGTTACGGGTGCCTTCTTCTGACTCGCGCGTCCAGTATTTCGGATATTTTTTTTGGATCTCACCAGGCAGCAAACCGGCAAAAAAGGCATTGCGGGCGTATTGGGTGGACGTTGGCAGTATGCCACAACAAACATCCTCCTGAGCCACCCTGTAAAGCTCTTCTATCTTTGGTCTGATGGTCTTCCACTGGTCGAAACGCAGGTTGTCGATAATGATGAGAAAGGCATTTTCCTCTTTCTTTATCAGAGGCAGGCATTTTTCACGAAACATCGTATGCGAAAGCACCGGCTTGTCGTCAGACTGCCCTTTCAGCCAATCGATGTAGTTTTCCTTTATGAAACGGGCAAATACATTGTTTGCCTCCCTTTTCTGCATCAAAAAAATGTCGCGCAGGCCTTCGTTCTGCGACTTGCTAAGCTCCATCTCCCAATAAACCAATTGCTTAAAAATATCGACCCACTCATTGAAGCTGAGCGATACCGACAGGCTGGAACCAATCTGCCTGAACTGTTGCTGATACGACATGGATGTTTTTTCACTGACCAGCTTTCGGTTCTCCAAATTCTTCTTTAATGCCAACAGGATCTGATGCGGGTTAACAGGCTTGATCAGGTAGTCTGAAATGTTGCTGCCAATGGCATCGTTCATGATGGTTTCTTCCTCACTTTTCGTGATCATCACCACCGGCAATCCGGGAAACTTCTCCTTGATCCGCTCCAGCGTCTCCACACCCGTAAGTCCGGGCATATTCTCATCCAAAAAAACAATGTCAAAACTCCTGTCCTCAATAAGGTCCAAAGCCTCAGCACCACTGTTTGTAGTTATTACTTCATATCCCTTCTCTTTGAGAAACATGATATGCGGCTTTAAAAGATCAATCTCATCATCAGCCCAAAGAATGCTTGCACTCATATTTTTTTCGTATTTTGCAGGTTATAACAAATTTAATTAAAATTGCCGAACAAAGCGGCGGTTCATTTCAAATATTTATCCTTTTTTCTTAAAAAAGTTCACCCCCCCCGTGACCAGGAAACCCACCATCATTCATATGTAAAAACCTTTAATGTAAATCAAACAATTACCAGCCAGCAATCAACAATCA
>SKOK01000319.1 GCA_007120085.1 Bacteroidales bacterium
AAGCTCGAAGGTAGAGAAAGAAAACCATCATCCATCATCTAACTTCTGATATCCCATCGGTATCTCAGGCATCAATACATAATAAAGACAGTCAAACACATACGTAAACATATGTCAATGAAAAGAGCACAGAAACTTCGTCTTGGGATATTCATCATGGTCAGCTCCCTGCTGCTATTGCTCCTTATTGTATATTTTGCAGCCCAGGCCATGTTCGAGCGCAAGGATCATTATTACGTGGCTTACAGGGATGTGTCGGTAAGTGGTTTGGAGGTTGGCAGCCCCGTAAAATTCCTTGGGATCAATGTTGGATCCATAGCTGATATTGGCATAGCACCCGATGATGTAAACACCATCATTGTGAAGCTTGCCTTGCAGGAGGATACGCCTGTTAAAAAGGATGCCGTGGCCGACATTGTGGCAATGGGGATCACAGGCTTAAAGACCATTGAGATCAGGGGCGGAACCCAGGAGGCCGAATTCCTGCCACCAGGGGGATACATACAGCAGGGCTCATCGCTGCAGGAAGACATCACGGGCAGGGCAGAGGTGATCGCTTTCAAAGTGGAACAGGTGTTGAACAACCTCCAGGATTTTACCGAACCCTCGAATATGGCTGCCTTTAGTGAAACAGCTGAGAGGATATCAGATTTTGCAAATCATGCAAGCAACACCATCGCAAGCCTCGATGAGATCATCAGCGAAAACCGCCAGGATATCAGGCAAACCCTCATGACCGTCAACAAGGTCAGTGACGGGCTTGACAAAACAAGTGATGAGCTTTACATGGCTGTGGCAAGGTTTAATCACATCATGCAAGGCGACACCATCAGCGAAATACTGGGTAACTTCCGCGAAATATCACTGACACTAAGAGAAACAAACCTCAATGAACTGATCGAGAGCCTGGCCAAGGCAACGGAAGAAACGCAGAGCCTCCTGCTAAGGGTGGGTGATGACATCGACCGTGGCACCGAAAGCCTGACCGAAAACCTGTTGTTGCTCCAGGAAACCCTTTTCAACCTGAATGAAGCTTCACGCAAAATCAGCAGCAACCCGTCAACCCTGGTCAGAAGACCGCGCCTGGACGACGCCGCAGATAAGATACTGGAATGAAACTGATGCTAGGACTTAGGGGTTGATTTTTGTTCTACGAATATTTTGTCCCTATCTTGGCAGTCCCGTCAGGGACGTAATATAATTTTACCGGACAGTAGTAAAAAAAATAATAAACCAATGAGAAAAACAGCATTGCTTTTACTGATCCTGCCCTTGCTTTTCACAGCCTGCCGAAGCAGCAAGAGCATACAGAACCGTTTCTATGTTCTTGAAATACCGGTATCGGTTCATGAAAAGATGCCTGAACGTCTTACCCCCTTGGCCGGTAGTTACTTCGTGAAGCCGGTTGAATTGTCACCCGCTTATGCCTCCTACCAGATTGCACTGCGTGAAGAATCACACAGCATACGTTATTTTTCGTTCAATGAGTGGGCCGAACGGCCTTCAAACGCATTAACGGCAATGGTTAACAGTTTCTTCAATACCAACCAGGTATTTGAGGAAACATTGACGGGCAGGCAAACAGAACAAGCTGATCATATTATGCAAACCAGGATTCATCGAATGGAGGCAGACCACCAGGGAAGCGATTTTGAAGCCAGGCTGGTCGTTGAGTTTTCATTAACCGATGCCCGCACCGGGGAGATATTGCATCACCATCGTGCTGACAGAAGCAGCCCCCTCCCACAGAGAAATCTGAACCTTTTTGCTGCTGCAATCAGTGAGCTATTTGCCGAAGAGCTTGCCAGCTTTGCCTTGCAAATGTTGCAAGTCCGAACCGATGGCATGCGAAATTAAGCGGCTACGGCCGAAAACCCTACATTTAATCGGGATAATAAGTTTTAACTTGATCATACAATGCCAGCAAGTCAGCAAAATACGCAACTTCAGGTTATCAACAACAACGGTATTGAATACCGAATGGTAAGAAACACCCTCTTCCTGTATAAATCACTCACTTTCGAAGAAGCTGGGGGGTTTGCCAAAAATGTGCTGAAGGCTACCAAGCCATTCAGGTTAAAAAAGCTGGTCATTGATGTTTCTGATCTGGAAAACATTGACAGCGCAGGTGTGATGTCATTGTTTTATGTAGAAAAGAAACTTGCCGAAAGAAATACCAGTATGGAACTCGTTGGCGGATCAGAAGTCGTAAAAGACAAGATCCGGTTGTTTTATCCCGAAAACCAAATCATAGCGCAACCGCCTCCAAGCATTGGTTTCCTGGAAAATATCGGACACCAGGCACAGCAATTTTTTTCATCCTACCTGTTTGGCTTTCTGCTGCTGGCTTCCAATGTTTTTTACTGGGGGGTTGCTGACCTTTTCAGACCGAGGGCCCGCCGCAAGGGAGAATTTGTGAACCAGGCAGTGCTGATCGGAGTCAATGCGTCGCTGATTGTCGTCTTCCTGTCTTTTGTGATAGGCTATGTGATTGCGCTGCAATCATCGTCGCAGCTGCGCAGCTTCGGTGCCAATATATTTGTGGTTGACCTGGTGGTGTTTAGCATTATGGGCCAGATGGGACCGCTCATTACCGCCATCCTGGTGGCCGGACGAAGCGCCTCCGCCATAGCCGCCGAAATTGCCACCATGAAGGTGACCGCCGAACTTGACGCCCTTAAAACAATGGGACTGAACCCCAACCGCTTTGTTGTTGTACCAAAGCTATATGCCTGTATGCTGACAATGCCTTTCCTGATTGTGCTGGCGAATGTGGCAGGCATCACGGGAGGAGGTCTTGCAGCCTGGCAGTATCTGGACATCACCCCGGAAGTGTTTACCAACAGGATGGCAAACATCATGCTTTCAAAAGACCTTTATACCGCCCTGGTGAAAAGCCAGGTATATGCAGGCATCATCGTGCTTACCGGTAGCTTCTATGGTTTCCGGGTGGAAAGAGGTGCCGAAGGTGTCGGCAAGGTAACAACGATTGCCGTGGTGGTTGCCATTACCCTTGTCATACTGGCCGACAGCATACTTGGGGTAATCTTTTATACCTGATCAGTGATGGAAAAAGAAAAAGTGATAGAGGTAAATAACTTGTATGCTTCTTTTGATGAGAACGTTGTTTTGTCAGACGTTTCTTTCTCAGCATACAAAGGTGAGGTTACCGTAATCCTGGGTGGCAGTGGTTCAGGAAAAACGACAGTGTTGAAGCATTTACTCAGTTTATATCCCATAGCCGGGGGCAATATCAAAGTATTGGATAAGGATCTGGCCAGTCTTAGAGAGGTGGAGCAAGTCGAATTATACCATCAGATGGGTGTGCTTTACCAAAGTGGTGCATTGCTGAACTCCCTGACCGTGGCTGAGAATGTAGCACTGCCACTGGCCCAGCATACCAAGCTGCCCGATGACCTGATCGGCGAAATCGTTAACATGAAACTAAGCCTTGTGCAACTGTCGCACGCTTACCACCTCTACCCATCACAGCTCAGTGGTGGGATGCTGAAAAGGGCAGCCCTGGCTCGTGCCATCGTGATGGACCCGCCTCTGCTGTTTTGCGATGAGCCTGGTGCCGGACTCGACCCCGTATCACTGGAATCGCTCGACAGGCTGATCCTCAATCTGAAATCAAAACTCGGGATGTCGATCGTGATGGTCACCCACGAAGTGGCGAGCATTATGCGCGTAGCAAACAGGATCGTGTTCCTGGACCAGGGCAAAGTGGTTTTTGAAGGCCCCCT
>SKOK01000188.1 GCA_007120085.1 Bacteroidales bacterium
GATGTTAGATTTTCTTTTTTCTAACCTCAAACCTCTAACTTCCAACCTCGGGTTTGCATAATCATCCCCCTGTGTGTCAAAAGCTTTGGCATGGGTGTTTCATGTGTTTATATTTGCGTAAGTGATTGTATGTCTGTGGCTTGTATTTATTCCCAAGATGGCGAATGGATGTTAGATATTAGAAGTTGGATGTTAGATTTTCTTTTCCCAACCTCTATCTTCCAACCTCTATCTTCCACCATCCAGCTTGCATAATCATCCCCCTGCGTGTCAGAAATCCTGTTCCCGAAGGGTCGGGATCTTCGACATGGGTGTTTCTCCGGAACGCCGGGATCAAAAATAAACAATTATGTTTTTGCACACCATCTTCATTGTAACAAAAAAGCGTACATAAACGTATAGAATATGTTCGCTAATGAACACTTTCGGCAGTGTGTAAACAAGAAAAATAACGCCATAATTACATGATATTCTGTTTATTATATATTTTGGCACAAATATAGTTATTCATTTAGTGAATTCAAAAACAACAAATAAGAAAATAAAACATAACGAACTATAAAATCTTAAAACGATGAAAACAAAAGTATTGATCACCGCAGCAGCCATCTTGTTTAGCATCAGCTTAGCAAATGCCAACCCGACCCGCACATTCCTGAAGTTTTATGACGCCATGGGAAAAGAACTTATCCAGCCATTTTTTGCAGAGGAAGCCTATGACAGCATCCCTACTGAAATAGCTGCAGAATTCACCAAAATCAAGCACGAAAAAATCTTCCGGATTTACGATCTCAGCGAACTGACCAAGCCCGAGCAGGAAGAAGAGCTGCCCTTTGATCTGGAAACAGCATTTCGTGAAGCAAAAAAATAAGCCTGTCAATGTCATAATCAAAACAGGAAATCAAATGCAACCATGTAAAACAAGAAGAAAGGTCCAGGCCTCCAATAGGTGGACCTTTTCTTTTTCCCCTGTGAAAGGGCTGGGTGCATCCGTCTGGGCCAGGCTGATTAAATGTCTTTACACAGATTCTGAAATATATTAGAAAAAAGACAAACCTCAAAATAAGCGTATAAATTCACACACGAATGGCACGATTTTTGACAAGTATTTTTTAACCCGGGCATTCTCCATTTCCAAAGAAAGCATTACTAACCGGGGCATTCACTAATCATAATTTTAAACACACAAAAATGAAAAGAGCCTTACTAATCCTTTTCCTGGCATCCGTGGCACTGCCATGTCTGAGCCAACAAAAAACCACCGGCAGGGAGAAAAAACACACTCCCGTATCTTCCATTTTCAGAATGAAACCTGAGAATATCCTGATGGAGCGCGAAAAAAGCTCAAAAGAAAAGTTTGCGGAAACCATCGAGATCCGAAACAATGCAAGGGCCGACAGCATCCTTGTGTCAGGGGTGGCATTTCCTGACAAAGATTTTGGCTGGCATGTTGAAGTTAAGGAAATTCCTGTTTACCATGAAGGTACCACCCTGGTGAAAGAGCTTGAAAGGTGGTATAGTGAAGGACCGGACAAAGCTTTCACACCCTTCGAAAAGATCTTAACTGAATATGATGATCATGAAAGAATTACCTGGATTGAGCGACACTATTTCCATGATGGCGAATGGCATCCCAGCGATGCAGAAGAAACGGTATATGATGAAATATTTGGAGAGCTCTCCTACGCATGGTACATCTATGATGAGACCCTCGGTGACTGGGTCATGGAAGAGGGTTACAGGGCTGTGGACGAACACAACGAAAATGGCGCCCTGGTGCAACGCATCTGGGAATACTACTATATGTATTACATGGATGAGTGGTTGCCCGATAACAAGGAGGAATACATTCTCAATGAAGATGATGTTATGGTAGAGATCATCGGATCATATTATGAGGAGTGGGACAAAACCTGGGAATATGAGTTTCGGATGAAATACGAACTCGATGAAAACAATATGTGGGTCTCAGGTTATGGTTACATTTGGGACTGGATGAATGAAGAATGGTTGCCTGAATTCAAATATATTGACATACAATGGTTCAACTTTGACCATTACCAGTATACAACTCTTACTGCACTTGTTAACGCCGAAATCTGGGACGACTGGGATGACTTTGGCAAAGGATCTGAAGAGGACGTTGACTGGCTGAATTACATGAGGGTCAGTTTTGAATATACGAATGATGGCCTAATAACGTCCTTGCTGGCAGAGTTTTGGATGGATGAAGATGAAGACGAAACAGCCGACTGGGTTCCGGGGATGCGCGAAGAAATTGAATACGACCATTTCAACAACATGGTTTACATGGCATTCAGCGTTTACGACTATTTTGAACTGGAAGAATGGATTCTCATATATGGTTTCAAATATTTCATGGATTATAATGATGACCTGTCAATTGATTCTTATGAACTATTCCTGATCTCTGATAATTACTGGAAAGTCGAATATGATCCCATCATGCGCAGCCAATATTTTTACTCTGAAGATGACGATCCAACCAACACCATACCCGTTGAAGCACCCAAGCCACTGGTGTCTGTGTTTCCCAACCCTGCATCCAGCTTGCTCAATGTAAGCTGGGAAGGGAATGAACAGGCATTGGCAATCAGCATCATTGGCATTGATGGCAAAACGATTGCCAACCATGGAGTTGTGCAGGCATATCCCGGTCAACCCATTACCCTTGATGTTTCCGGTTTGAAAAAGGGTGTGTACTTCATCCAGGTCAGCACCAGCGATACAAGGCAAGCCACCAGGTTTATCAAATCCTGACCTTTCAGGCTTGCTACCAGAAGCTTATAAAAAACCCTTGTTATTTTAAGATGCAAACCGTATTTTTGTGTTTCATGATGGATTAACAAACGCATTTACGCTTTTTGATCAATGCGTATGTTTGAATCATCCAAACGGATCTGAAAACACAAGCCAATGATAACAGGAAAGCAAAACGCGATGACAGCCAGGATAATCCTGGTCATCGCGTTTTTGCTTTTGGGTACTGCTTCATTGCATGCCCAGTATTATGTCCGCGGGCAGGATCCGGCAAGTATCCGCTGGCAGCAGATACATACTGAGCACTTTCAGCTGATCTTCCCGAAAGAATATGCTGAGCGCGCTGCCTACATTGCTGACGTGCTCGAGCATGCTTATATCCCTGCATCTGCAAGCCTGGGGCACAGGCCACGCAAAGTGCCGGTTGTCCTGCACAACCACACAGTGTTACCGAATGGCTTTGTTAGCTGGGCACCGGCACGCATTGAGCTGTTCACCAATCCACCGCCCTACAACGATGTACACAACTGGCACGAACGGCTTGCCATTCACGAGTTCCGGCACGTGGTGCAGGTGGATAAGCTCAACCAGGGCATAACACGGGCACTGTCGTTCATTTTTGGGCAACAGGCCACAGGTGCAGTGCTTGGACTATTCGTGCCCATGTGGTTTCTTGAAGGTGATGCGGTGGCGATTGAAACGGCATTGACATATGGTGGCCGCGGCCGCCAACCCCATTTCGAACAGGGGTTCAGGGCGCAGCAACTTGAAAGACAAGCTTTCAGGTACGACAAAGCTTTTCTTGGATCATACAAAGACCATGTGCCAAATTACTATGAACTGGGCTATCTGCTCGTAGCATCGGCCAGAGCACAACACGGTGCTAAAGCCTGGGATAAAGTGCTCAACAACGTCGCTCGCCGGCCATACCAAATCTTTCCCTTTTCGCTGGGCC
>SKOK01000193.1 GCA_007120085.1 Bacteroidales bacterium
ATCCGCCGGAAGTTGCACAGCTGAATAAAATGAGTGCCTTTCAGTGATGATTCGGCAAACAGGACGCCATTGTTGGCAATGATGCCAACGGGGTATCCCATAATGTGTGCAAATCCTGTTACGAGCGTGGTGGCATACCTTGCTTTGAACTCGTGGAAGCGGCTGCCATCAGTGAGCCGGGCAATGATCTCATAAGGGTCGCATTGCTTTTTAGGGTCTGCTTCAATGATGCCGGGAAGCTCCTGCGGGTCATAAAGGGGTTCTTCCGGGGTTCTGATTTCGAGCTTTTGTTTGTCCGTTGGCTGCAGTGTTTCAAAGATACTGCGGCACAGACTGATGGCATGCTGGTCGTTTTCGGCAAAATGGTCTGCCACGCCCGATTTGGTGGTATGCACCTCGGCGCCTCCCAGCTCTTCGGGTGTCACAATTTCGCCGGTGGCAGCTTTCACAAGTGGTGGTCCGCCAATAAAGATGGTACCCTGGTTCTTCACAATGATGCATTCGTCGCTCATGGCGGGGATGTATGCGCCGCCGGCCGTTGACGAACCCATCACAATGGAAATTTGAGGACAACCCAGTGCCGAGAGTCTGGCCTGGTTAAAAAAGATGCGTCCAAAGTCTTCCTTGTCAGGGAATACCTCTGCCTGGTTAGGGAGAAAGACCCCTCCCGAATCCACCATATACACGCAAGGCAGCTTGTTTTGCATGGCGACTTCCTGTGCCCGGATGTGTTTACGGATGGTTTCCTTCACATAGGTGCCGCCCTTTACGGTGGCATCATTAGCTACGATCACAGTTTCACGACCGTGAATTACGCCAACCCCGGTGACAATGCCTGCCGATGGGAAACTGTCATGGTATTTCCCGTAAGCCGCCAGGGGTGAAAGCTCCAGGAAAGGTGTGCCGGGGTCAATCAAGAGATCAATGCGTTCGCGCGGGAGCAGTTTATTGCGTGCACGGTGCTTGGCTATCGCTTTTTCCGGACCGCCCTGCATCGTGTGTTGCATGATGCTGCGGTGTTTGTCCAGAATAGCTGTATAGTGCCGGTTGTTCTCAAGATATTCCGGACTGTCAGTGTTGATGTGCGAGTTAATTTTATACACGTTATATTTTTTGATTTATTGGCAAATATAATGCTTCTTTTGACTAACGACCCATTTTCTTCCAAAGCCTTTTGGCCTGTTTTGCTGATTCAGCTAAAACCGCTTGTTCGTCAACGGTGCGCAATTCGTGGTTTTCTAAAATGAGCCTGCCATTGGCAATGACATCCCTGACGTGCTCGGCAGAAATGCCAAAGACAAAGTGTCCTGTGAAGTTTTCTGTGGTGACTTCTGTAGGGCTATTGTAGTCAAGCACCACGAGGTTGTTGTCGCCATCACCCTTGAAATTATTTACTGAGAGGTAGTTATGAACGTTTCTGAACCTTTTGTAAACGGTGCTGAAGTTGATGCTGTCGGCTATCTGGCCGGCGAAAAACGCTGCTTTGGCGCTGCGCAGCATATCGCTGTGCATCCCATCAGTACCAAGCATGATGTTTCCACCCAGCTTGTTGCTGTTGAAAAGGCCTACCTTGTTTTTCAGGTTGCTTTCCATGTTCTGGGCTATCCAGCACGTTTTACTGTTGAGCATCTTTCTCTCTTCAACATCGAGGTGCAGTCCGTGAACCAGTATGGTCTTGGATGATTCAAGAGCACCTGCTTCATTAAGTCTTTGTGCGACATGCTGATAATACTCTCGCAGGCAGTGGTCCTGGTCATATTTGTCTTCTGCGAGGTGCATGTGGATACCGCTGTTGAAGTGTTTCATGAGCTCCACGGCCGAGGTAAGCGTTTTTTCACCAACAGTAAAAGATGCGTGCAAGCCAACCAGGCCTTGCCTTTTTTCAAGATAACGCGCCGTTTCAGCCAGGCCTTTTTCTGCCTTTTTCATGCCATCACGATCAGTGGCTTCGTAGCAAAGCAAGTGGCTGACACCCACTTCGTCAAATGCTTCTGCAATGATGTCCAGTGAGCCTTCAATACAGTTTGGCGATGCATGATGGTCAATCACAAAGGTGGAACCGGCTTTTGCAGCAGCCATGGCGGTAACAAGGGCGCTGTAGCGGATGCTTTTCTCGTCGAGGCTTTTATCCAGTGTCCACCAGATGTATTCCAGTATTTCCCTGAAATTGTTTGGGGCTTTTGGGGGCGCCGGCATCCCCCTTGCCAAAGCCGAATAGACGTGATGGTGGCCAACGGCAAAACTTTTGGTCACCAGTTTGCCACTGCAGTCAATAACATCATGTCCTTCCGTAGCGGTGGTTCCGGGCTTTGTCAGTGTGATTTTCCCATCCGGTTTATCTTCAACAAGGATATCTGCAGCTTCAAATTCGAGGCTGTCCCAATGGATGTAGGTGGCGTTTTTAAGTATTATGCTCATGATGGTTAGGGGTTCATTGTTTCTGGTTTCTGGTTATTGATTATTGACTATCACTTTTTTATTGCGTCCAGGGGCAGCTTGCAGCGTTTTCTGCCATCATAGCTGTACAATGCGTTTGCGACGGCTGCGGCGGTTGGCACCATGCCGATCTCGCCGATGCCTTTGGCTCCGTATGGGCCGTATGGGTCTTTTTCTTCAATGCCGATCACTACAACTTCGGGCATCTCTTTTGCCCGCAAGATTCCAAGTTTGCCAAATTTTTCGTTCACGAGGTGGCCGTCTTCCATGGGGAGGTCTTCCGATAGTGCATAACCCAGACCCATATGTATGGCGCCTTCTATTTGTCCTTCAAACAGCATCTGATTCATGATCTTTCCTGCATCGTGGGCAGCAATTACCTTGCTGATGCTGCCCTCATTGTCGAGAATGACGACCTGGGTGGCATAGCCGTAGGCGAAATGGATTTTCGGGTCATCAACGGCTGCGCCTGGTTTGCAGGTCCAGTCGCACACATACTTTCCTTTGAAGGTGCGGCCAACAAGCTTTTCGATGGATTCATTTATGGGCTGCTCATCAATGGCATCATTGATGTGCCGGGCTGCATCTATGATTGCGTTGCCTACGAGTGCCGTTGCCCGGGAGGAGGTTGTCATTCCTGTTGGGATGCCCGACTCAGTGTTAACCTCTACCTCGATGATTGCCGGATCGATGCCGGTTTCTTCGTGGAGGCATTGTATGGCCATTGTATGCACGCCCTGGCCCATTTCTGTCCAGCCGTGATGGATGATCACCTTTTCTTTGGATACGAATTCGATCTTCACCTCGCTGTCGTCAATCATGCCGTTGCCTACGCCCGTATTTTTTATGCCACAGGCAATGCCGGCATATCTTGCTTTCTGAAATTCATCTCTGACAGCCAGGAGTGTTTTTTTGAGTCCCACCCCCTGCAGTTTCTGCCCTGTGGCTGTGGTGGCGCCATCTTCCAGGGCGTTGTCGTACCTGATCTGCCAGCGGTCGAATCCGCCTTTCCGGCACAGTTCATCGATGCAGCTTTCGATGGCAAAAACCACTTGCGGTACACCGAAGCCGCGCATGGCACCTGCCGGGATGTTGTTGGTATAAACGGTATGTGCTTGTATGTCAACTGCAGGTATGGTATAGCCCCCTGTGGCGTGTCCCACGACCCGCTCCATCACCTTGGTACCCACGCTGGCATAGGCACCAGTGTCTCCCAGGGCTTTTAAGCTGATGGCCGTTAGTTTTCCATTTTCATTACAGGCCAGGCGCATATCCATCCATACAGGGTGACGCTTTGG
>SKOK01000194.1 GCA_007120085.1 Bacteroidales bacterium
AAAGGCTTCATTAAAGTCTTCAATGCAGTCGTTGTTGTCAAGCAATACAAGAGCTGCAGGGATACTATAAAAAAGATGTTCAAAATAAGCCTTTTGCTTAAGCAATGCTTCTGCTGCCTGGTTATGATTGGATGTCTCAACCTTGCCAAGCCCTTGATCTGGGTTCGTTTTTTCACCCATACGTCATACACATTATGTGGTTACAACAGATGCTGCAAGTTACAAATTATGAACAAAAATACGATTATTCAGCATATTTTGATTAACTTGGTCATAAAAACAATCAATACACCGAAATGGATCAATTTATCAACCACCCGGAAGTACATGATCTGCTTGAAAAAGTCCGTTTGGCAGGTCTTGACAAAAAGACCTATTCAGACATCGTTGACACAGATGGTTATCAATATGTTGACCTGGTGCAGGAAGGCGGCGGTGTGCTGGGCATTGCTTTGCTGGGATACACTTATATCATGGAACAGGCAGGCATCCGGTTTTTCAGCCTGGCGGGGTCCTCTGCCGGGGCTATCAACTCCATGATGATGGCTGGACTCGGTCAGGTTGGCGATGCAGTATCGTTGAAAACGCTTAAGATGCTCAGCACCAAGAACCTCCTGGAAATCGCTGACGGCGACAGGCGTCTCTGGAATCTCCTGCAGCGTTTCCTGGACAATAAGAGCTGGAAATACCCACTCATTGCCTGGAACATAAGACGCATCCGCAAAGCCATCATAATTGATCTTGGGCTAAACCCAGGAAATGATTTCCTTGACTGGATTGATAAAGCTTTGCTGGAGAACGGCATTCGTTCGCTTGCCGACCTGGAAAAGCACCGCCTCAAATTGCCCGGACTGGTGAACCGCATCAGTGGTAAGCAAATCAAACGAGAGGCTGGCTTGAAGATCATTGCATCCGATATTACCTCAAAAAGCAAGATCACATTTCCTGAAATGGCTGAACTGTATTGGGAGAAGCCTGATGACGTGAGTCCTTCCATGTTTGTAAGGGCATCCATGTCCATCCCATTCTTTTTTAAACCTATGGTGGTGAACAACATACCAAACGCAGGCGCAACAGAGGATCCAGACTTGCCACGCACACAGACCAGGTGGCGTAAACATACCGGTTACCGGGGCATCATCCCGCAAACCGTCCATTTCGTTGATGGCGGCATGCTGTCGAACTTTCCCATCAATGTATTTCACCGTGATGGGGTACCTGCCAAGCCAACATTTGGAGCCAGGCTCAGCACGTGGCGACAGGAAGCACAAGAAGTTAAAAGCATTGGCAACTTTTGCGGCGCAATGATAAGCACCATGCGGCAGTTGCATGACTATGACTTCATTCTGAAAAATGCAGATTATAAACAACTGATCTGCAACATCGATTGCGACGCACAACTCGATGCACAAGGAAACAGGATGTTCAACGTCCTGGATTTTGACATGCCAGCAGAAACCCAGACCGAACTATTCAGGCTCGGTGCCGCCAAAGCGGTTGAGTTCCTGGATGCTTTTAACTGGGAACACTATAAAAACACCCGAAAACAAGTTACACAAGTTACCTAATAGCCAGAAACCAGTAATTAAAAATTGGAAACCACCAACCCATAACCATTTATGAGACACTTAAAAAGATTCATCCTACCAGTACTTATTTTATTGCTGGCGCTTTTTATCAAAGGTTTAGCACCGGTTATCATTGATATTCCTGACGAATTGAGCCATGCAATCCGCATGCTTGGCTCAATAGTCCTGGTAATTGCCATTACCTGGGCCGCCATTGCACTGATCAGGACTACCAAGATCAACTTCCTTAAACGCTATGATACATCGGTGCCGGACAACCTGCGGATGCGCAAACTGCATACGCAATACAATATCCTGGAAAAGATCCTGGTTTTCATTCTCATTGTGATTGCTTTAGGCATCACCCTCATGCAGTTTGACGCAGTTCGCAATATCGGCATCAGCATCTTTGCCTCGGCAGGTATTGCCGGCCTGATTTTGGGTCTGGCTGCGCAAAAGGCCCTGGGCACCATCCTGGCCGGCCTGCAGATCGCCATTACGCAGCCCATCAGGCTCGATGATGTCGTCATTGTTGAAAATGAATGGGGATGGATAGAAGAGATCAACCTCACCTATGTGGTGATACGCATCTGGGACAAGCGCAGGCTGGTCGTACCATCCACCTATTTCCTGGAACAACCTTTCCAGAACTGGACACGCACATCAGCCGATATCCTGGGCACGGTATTTATCTACACTGATTATACCGTACCGATCGATGCCCTGCGAAAAGAACTGACAAAACTCCTGGAATCAAACAAATACTGGGACAAGAAAGTCAATGTACTGCAGGTCACCGATGCCAAAGAACACACCCTGGAGCTGCGTGCACTGATGAGTGCCGCCACCTCACCCGATGCATGGGAACTCAGGGTTTATGTGCGCGAAAAACTGGTAGAATTTCTCCAGAGAGAATATCCGCAGTGCCTGCCCAAAACGCGCGTTGCCATGGAAAAAACCCAATAGTGTTTTGTCGTTCAATCGTTGGGACATGTAATGCAAAAGAGTGTTTTGGCATTAATCGCGATTTGTCGTCTCATCAAAACTAAAAACCTGGGCTTTTACTCATACTTCAAATTATCAACGGGCTTTTGCCTGGCGGCCTTTGTTGAATAAAACAAAACGGTTGCAGCTGCTATGCTCATGATGATCAGCAATGAAACAGAAAAGTGAAGGATGCCTATGCCAATCCTGTAAGGATAATTGTTCAGCCATCCGTCCATGATCAGGTAGGTGACGGGCAGTGCGATGGCCACGGCCACGAGTACCACGCGCAGAAAGCTGCTTACCAGCATCAGGTTGATGCCGGCCACACTGGCACCCAGCACCCTTCTCACACTTATCTCCTTCCGGCGCTGGTTCATCATATACGATGTAAGCCCAAACAGTCCCAAACATGAGATGACAATACAGAGTACTGAAAACCACAAGAAGAGCTTCATGGTGTTCTCCTCGTCGCGTGTTTGTGCTGCAAGCACGTCTTCCACAAAGCTGCTGCGGAAAACCTCAGATGGGAAAAACTCACGATGCTCTGCTTCGATCTTATCACGAAAAGCTTGCGGATCATCCGCCGTGTGTCGAACATTAATTACAATCATGCGGTCTTTCTGAAAAAGATAAACCGCTGGAGCTATTGGAACCCTGACATTGTAAAAATGGTAATCGCTAACAACACCTACAACCGTAAAATACTCATAATCTTCGTGATAAGTGTTTCGAATGCGTTTGCCGACGGGGTTATCCCAGCCCAGGGCACGCTGCGTTGACTCGTTGATGATGGCTGCCTGGTATGGATCAGTGGCGGCATCGTGGCTAAAATTGCGTCCTTCTGTTATTTCAATACCCATGCTTGGGAAAAAATCAGGATCAACATAACCATAGCGACACATCAGCTGCACAGGGATGGAGTCGGGCACTTCGATGTAAGCTTGTTTGCCCGCCACACCATTGTAATTACTGGCAATGGCTGCTGCCTTTACTTCCGGCATCCCTTCCAGGTGCTTTCTGAATCCATCCAGGTGATCATAGCCAATGCCTTCGTCAAAAGACAAAAACATGACATTGCTGGGGTCATAACCGCGGTCTTTGGCCTGCATGTGGCGCACCTGGTGCAACACAACAATTGTTGAAAGAATGAGTGCCGTGGAGAT
>SKOK01000268.1 GCA_007120085.1 Bacteroidales bacterium
AATGGTTCCGTGAATCAGACGAAGTCCTTCCGGAAATTCATAATCGGAAGTAACGTCTTCCCAGGTTATGGTCTGTGCTGAAACAAGGACAGACAGCACGAATGCAATGTAAAAAAGTATGGTCTTTTTCATGAGATGTGAGTTTTATTTTACAAAATTAAAAAAATTTAAAAACTAATCAATACTTTATTTAATAAATGTATATTTGCAATGGCCAAGCAAGCCTTGCTTCATTTTATTCATTTTTATTTACATTAAGCCATGATCAGGAAAATATCTGAGGTTCATCCTGCCGACATCAGCTATTCCGGTGTTGAGCAAGCATTCATCAAAAGAAGTGGAATAGAAGACATTACCACCCGGATTCCTTACATCGTAGTGGATAACTTTCCCAGGTTGGGACTTTTTACGGCATTGCGATTCCTGGAGTGGGTTGCAGAGAATCCTGAAGGCGTGATTAGTCTTCCTACCGGGAAAACACCTGAATTTTTTATTAAGTGGACAGAATATTTGCTGAGCAACTGGAATAATAAGAACGGCATTGCGATGCGTGATGAGTATGGTTTGTCGCTCGATAAAAAGCCTGACTTGCGTGGCCTTCAGTTTGTGCAGATTGATGAGTTTTACCCGATCAGCAGCAAGCAGCACAACAGTTTTTACGATTATGTGAATAGGTTTTACATACAGGGTTTTGGTCTTGATAAGCACAATGCCTTGCTTATCAACAGCGAAGAGATCCCGCTTTATGGTGGGAAGCATTTTTCTGATGTATTTCCTGAGGGAAGCATTGATCTTTCGTTGCGATACCGTGATTCGCGCAGCCCGCTGGAGGAGGTGCAAAAGGCTTCGATCTTTATGATTGACGACTGGTGCAGCGACTATGAGCAACAGATTCGCAACAAGGGTGGCATAGGGTTTTTTCTGGGGGGCATTGGGCCTGACGGGCATATCGCCTTCAATGTGAGGGGTTCTGATGAATACAGCACCACCCGTTTGACAGCAACAAATTTTGAGACCCAGGCTGTTGCGGCTTCGGATCTTGGAGGGATAGAGGTATCAGCCAATCGCCTGGTCATTACGATTGGACTGGAAACCATCACCTACAACCCGGATGGGGTTGCCATCATTATTGCGGCTGGTGAGGCAAAGGCCAATGTTGTAAGGGATTCACTTGAAAATGAAATGTCGAACCTGTATCCGGCCTCAGTACTTGCAAAGCTGCGAAACGGTCGCTTCTACATCACTCAGGGTGCTGCATCACAATTGACGGATTTGGTAGACAGATATTATCAAAAGCCTCCGTGGACGCACGATAAGAGTGAGAAAGCGGTTATTGACCTCTGTAAAAAGATCGAAAAATTCGGACACCGGCTGCTGCCCGATGATTTAAAAAATGACCGATTTTGTAATCTGATTCCGGATCTGGATGAAAGCATTGTCGAAAAGGTCTCAGAAAGCATCATTGAGAAAATCTTCAGGGGGCTTAAAAAAGAAGAAAACCAGACCTTCCTGCATACCGGTCCGCACCATGACGATATTATGCTCGGCATTCTTCCATTTATTACCAAGCATATCAGCAATCCCACCAATAAGTTTAAATTTTCGGTGCTAACGAGTGGTTTTACTGCGGTTACTAACAAGTTTGTAATTCAACTGTTAAAAGACACCAAAAAGCTTCTGGATAAAGATCTTATCCAAATGGTGCATTATTCCGACTTCTTCGATGTTGGTTATAAGTTAAAGAGCGACAAGGATGTGTATCATTATTTAAATAATGTCGCTTCAGGGAATGAAGAAGAATGTCGCCGTGGTGTGTGCCATCGCATTGTGCGTGCCCTGGTGCAGATTTATGACGTGAAAAACCTTGATCATCTGCGTGATGTACTCAATGAGGTCATTGTGATCTTAAAGAACAGTTACGATGGCGAAAAGAACCCTCCCAAGATACAGCAGCTGAAGGGGATGATCCGCGAGTTTGAAGAGGAACTGGTTTGGGCGCATTTTGGCATCCAGGTCAAAAATGTGGAACACTTGCGTTTGGGATTTTACAAGGGAGACATTTTTACCGAGCAGCCCAGGATGGAGCGCGATGTGGAGCCGGTGCTCCGGATGCTTAAAGAGGTGAAGCCAACGGTGTTGAGCCTGACCTTTGATCCGGAAGGCAGTGGCCCTGACACACATTATAAGGTGCTGCAGGCCATCGCCGAGGCGCTTCGCCAATGGAAACAGGAGGAGGACATCTCACACCTGCGGATTTGGGGCTACCGCAATGTGTGGTATCGTTTTCATCCTGCAGAGGCCAATATCATTTTCCCGGTATCCCTGAATGCCATGGCGGAGATGAACGATTCATTTACCAACTGTTACGTGAGCCAGGTTGATGCCTCCTTCCCAAGCTATGAGCTGAATGGAAAATTCAGTGCGCTGGCACAGAAAATCTGGGTGCAGCAGCTTAAGGATGTTCAGCTTCTGTTAGGTAAAAACTATTTCTATCTGAATGAAGACCCCAGGATTCGGGCTGCACACGGCCTCCTGTATCTGAAGGAGATGACCGTTGATGAGTTCCTGGCCACAGCCAGGGAGCTGAAAGAGTCGATGGAGGGGATGGTTGTGTAGCGGCGATTGCCGATTATCGATGTGGTAACCCCCAACTATGTCCATGGCATCATCGAATTTCCGTAGGGGCGAGCTTTTGATGTATGTCGATTATTTGTTATTTATGCTTATTCCAAAGTTCAATAAACGTATCAATTTCGAGTTCCAAATCCTCACGGATAATCTTTCTTAGCAAACCTTTGGGTAGGTCCTGGTTCTTATGAACCGGAACGGTAGTAACCCTGCTATCAGGGTGTCTTAGACGGTGGTGCGAACCATTGACACGGACAATATCAAACCCTGTAGTCTCTAAAAACTTTAAAAATGCTTTTCCTGAAATAACTGGTAGCTGCGGCATGGGCAAAGAATTAAACCGATGCTGGATTAATGAACACTTGCAACTCCCTGAAACCTACAAATCGGTTAATATCAGAGGCTTTCTCCCTCTCTTCCTCAATGCACATATCAATTACCTCTTTAATGTTAGCTAAAGCCTCGTCAATGGTATTACCATATGAATGGCAACCTTTGAAAACAGGACAGCTTAATATGTAAACATTATCTTCGTCTTGTTCTACAAGGATAGGAAGATGTAATGTTTTTGTTTCTGATATTTTCATAGCGCAATATTTTTGATTTACTATTAGCTCCTACTCCCACCAAATAACCCAAAGAAACTCCAAAAGCATCAGCATTTTTTCGACTGCATCGACAGAAGGAATTGTAATGCCCCTTTCATACTTACTAATCATTTCAAGGAAAATGTTGCTTGGATTAGCAAGTCGTTCTGCGACCTTGAGTCCAATAGTTCTGGCTTATACAAATATACGAAATTATAAAACGATAATATGATTAATAATTCGTTGCTTGTTTCTGGAGTAAGCGAATATAGTTTTTATATCAGATATTATTCAGAACGTTGTTCGCTTGCCGAATATAATCCATTGCAATCAACGAAAAAGTCCGTATTCAGCTCAACGTGCAGCAGGTCTGAAAAAAAACGTTTTTATTTCACAAGCTGTATCCTTTCAGTAATGCTTGCATTTTCTGTGAAAACCTGGATGAAATAAATGCCGTTTCGCAAACCTCCCAGCTCAATTTGGTGCTGGTGGCCGTGGGCTG
>SKOK01000046.1 GCA_007120085.1 Bacteroidales bacterium
ATTAAACAATTCACCGATTCAACAATTCACCGATTCAACGATTCAACGATTCACCGATTCAACAATTCAACGATTCAACAATTCAAAAATTCAACAATTCAACAATTCAACGATTCAACAATTCAACAATTCAACGATTCAACGATTAAACAATTTACTGAAATCCCAGATGCTGCAGGTAATCAAAATAGATTCCCTTTTTCTGGATCAGTTCATTGTGGTTGCCGCTTTCGGCAATTTTGCCTTTATTGAAAACCAGGATATTATCTGCATTGCGCACGGTCTTCAGTCGGTGCGCAATCACGAGTGTTGTTCGATTCTTAGCGGCATTCAAAGTTGCCTGGGTTACTATTTCTTCACTTTCCGGGTCAAGACTTGATGTGGGCTCATCAAGGATCAGCAATGGAGCATCCCTGAGCAGCGCCCTGGCCAGCGCAAGTCGCTGCCGCTCTCCGCCGCTGAGCCGGGAGGCATTATCGCGCAACGGGGTTTGATATTTTTGTGGCATCCGGCAGCTGAACTCATCTGCACCGGCCTGCAGGGCTGCTTCCCTGATCTCCTCCATATGGGCAAGAGGCTTAGCCATAAGCAGGTTGTCCAGTATGCTGACGTTGAAAAAATGGGGGTGCTGTGACACATAAGCAATGTGTTGCCTCCATAATTCCGGATCTATATCTTCCAGTGAAAGATCATTTACCCGGATAGTGCCCTGATCTGGTTTGATATAGCCCAACAGCAAATGTACAAAGGTTGTTTTCCCCGAACCGCTTGGTCCGACAATGGCAGTCAATTGCCCTGACGGCAAAGTGCAGCTCAAATCATTGATGGCAGCTTCCTTTTGCCCGGGATAAGTGTATTGGAGGCGGCGGAGCTTTATTTCCGCACTTGTGATAGATTCCGTAATCGTAATGGATTGCTGCTGTGCTTTTCCCGCGGAAGCGAAAACCGCAGGCTGATCAATTACATCAAATAGCTCTGATGCGGCTGCACTTCCCTCCATGCCTGCGTGGTGGTGTTGACCCAGTGCCCTGAAAGGGAGATAGAATTCCGGTGCCAGCAGCAGCATGAATAACCCGGGCTGGAAGCTCATCATCCCTTCTATCAGCCTGATCCCCACCTGCACAGCTACCAAAGCAATGCTGATGCTGGCAGCCAGCTCAAGCACCATCCCCGACATAAAGGCCACCTTCAGCACCCGCATGGTGACCTCCCTGAAGCTGTTGCTGCTGTTTGCAATGTTTTCTGATTCCTGCTCACTGACCCCGAACATCTTTAAGGTTTTCAAACCCTGTATGGCATCCAGAAAGCTGGCAGAAAGCCTGTTAAGCGATTTCCACTGCTCCTGGCTGATCTTTTTGGCATAGGTGCCTATCAGCCACATGAAAAAAACTATCAATGGACCGGTGATCAGTAAGATCAATGCGCTGGGCCAATCCAGGTAAAAAATAAACAGGATGACCACCGGCGGCAGAATGGCTATGTGCAACAGGGCAGGGATGTAATGGGTGAAGTAATCCTCCAGCTTTTCTGTACTTTCCGTAAGCAAATGAATAAGTCCCCCGGTATTTCCTGACCTAGAATACAATGGCCCTAATGCCAGAACTTTTTGGAATGCTTCTTTTCTGATCTTGGATTTGATGATCACGGATTTTTTTCGTGCATTTCGTTCGCGGAGCCAGACAATCAGGCTTCTTATGAGGATGCAGAAGCCAAAAATCACAAAAAGTAAGGGGCCTGGGACAGCCTGGTGGGTGAAGACCTCTGCAATGATCATACTGAGGCTAAACATTTGAACAAGCACAACGATGGTAAACAGGAAGCTCAATGCTGCCCCGGTTCCCAGATATGAAGGCACACCCACCGCATGACTGAAAAGTCGGCGATGGGTGTGCTTAAGAATGGGCGGTGTATGCAAAGGTCTGTTTTTCACTGATATCCGGATGCTCCAAACGGGCTAATCCTCGCGCGGAATGGCATCCCGTGTTATTCGTTTGCTGAATACATAATAGCTCCATCCCTGGTATGCCAGGACAATGGGGACAAAAAACAGTGCCACGATAGACATGATCTGCAGTGTCATCTGGCTGGATGAGGCATTATACACAGTAAGGCTGAATGCCGGATCAAGCGATGAGGGCATCACATTTGGGAAAAGCCCGTAAAAAACTACGGCTGCGCCCAGCAAAATGGTTGCCGCCATGGCTGCAAAAGCATACCCCTGCATCTTCATCCTGATAAAAACGAAGCAGGCGATGAAGCTCAGGATGGCAAGCATGGGGAAGGTACCCGGCACCAGTCCGAGACCTTCAAACAGCATGGTGTTCCAATAACCTAATATGGCAAACAAGGCTGTGATGGCTGCTATGGGGACCCAAAGCATTTTGGCAATCTTTTCGGCCCTTGCTTTGAGGTCATCTGTAGTCCTCAGACTTAAAAACAAAGCGCCGTGCAGCACAAACAGCAACACCACAACCACGCCGCCCAGCAGGGCATAAGGGTTGAGAATATGCAGGAGGTTGCCGGTAAAGTTCATATCGGAACCGATGGGCAGGCCCTGTACGATATTGGTAAAAGCCACGCCCCACAAGAGTGCGGGGATGAGGCTGCCCCAGAAAATAAACTGGTCAAATGTGCGACGCCACCATACTTCTTTCTTTTTGCTGCGGAACTCAAAGCCCACAGCTCTGAAAATCAGTGCAAGAAGCATCAGGAAGAGGGGGATGTAAAAGCCACTGAACAAGGTTGCATACCAGTGGGGGAATGCAGCAAACATGGCGCCCCCGGCTGTGATGAGCCAAACTTCATTGGCATCCCAGAATGGGCCAATGGTGTTGATTACAATCCGCCTGTCCGTGTCATCCTTGCTGATAAAAGGCATCAAAATACCTACGCCAAAGTCAAAGCCTTCAAGAATAAAATAGCCGATGAACAAAATGGCGATTAATATAAACCATATAATTTGAAAATCCATTGCGAATATGTTTTATGTTTTAAAAAAACCACTTAATATGCATGCATCATTTTTTCAGCATCTTCCGGTACTCCGGGCTTGGCAAAACGATGAACAAGGTAAACTGCCACGGCGGCCAGGAGGCCATAAACAAGCGTGAAGACGACGGTTGTCAGCAGCATCGAGCCGCTGCTCACGTTGGGAGATACGCCATCGCGTGTCAGCATCAGTCCATGTACGACCCAGGGTTGTCGCCCTATCTCGGTAACAATCCAACCGAGGGAGTTGGCCACCAAAGGCAAAAACATTGCTACTGTGCCAATCTTAAGATACAAACGGCTGTTCTCCAGCTTGTCTCTCCACCATAGCACCAAACCGGTAATGGCATAAAGTATGAAGAACATCCCGAGACCAACCATCAGCCGGAAACTCCAATAAACAACCGCCACCGGCGGTACATAGTCTCCCGGACCGTAAGCTTCTTCATATTCTTTCTGAAGGTCTATCATTCCCTTCACTTCGCCGGTTGCGTTGTTGTAAGCCAATACGGAAAGCATATATGGCAGTCTGAACTCACGTCGTGTGGTTTGGTTTTCCTGGTCGATGATGGCAAACATTGAAAAACTGGCGGGTTGCTCTGTTTCCCAGAGGCCTTCCATGGCAGCCATTTTCATGGGCTGGTTTTGGACGGTGTGCTGGGCTTGTGAGTGGCCGGTTGTGGCCACAAGCAGCGAAGAAACAGCCGTAAACACAAGGGCGATACG
>SKOK01000167.1 GCA_007120085.1 Bacteroidales bacterium
CAGGGTCTTTTGATGACACTGTACTATAAAAGACAATTTCAAGGCGTAAAGGTTTAAATCGCATATGCCAAAAAACCTAAAAGCATTTGGTGGCCAGGCACAATACTCCTGGTTTATGCTGGATGAGGGAGGTTC
Organism: Bacteroidales bacterium; assembly: GCA_007120085.1. GTDB lineage: Bacteria > Bacteroidota > Bacteroidia > Bacteroidales > UBA7960 > PUPG01. The sequence continues at coordinate 136 of SKOK01000167.1, forward strand.
ACAGTTTGGAGTTTGGAGTTTGGAGTTTGGAGTTTGGAGTTCAGGGTTTATGTCCTTTCTCCTTGAATCCACGACTGTATTGGCCGGGCTTGACCGGCCACCAGTATTATGAGATGTGTGCCGTAGGGGCGACACTGGGGTGGGTATGATGGCCGGTCAAGCCCGGCCAATACAACAGCAGCACCGCACAACCAGAAACTCTGAACTCCTAACTCCCAACTCTGAACCCGCAACCACGAACCATGAACCATATTTCTCCTTCGTTATGTACTTTTCCCTTCATCGTTTCGTTTGTTGAATATAAAATGGTAAATTTGCATCTCCTATATAAAATTGCCCCATGTTCTTACATGCACATTTAAATTGATTAACTATGAAAACCATAAATGACTTTGATTTTTCCGGCAAACGTGCCATCATACGCGTTGATTTCAACGTACCTCTCAACGATAAACAGGAAATCACTGACGACTCCAGGATGCGTGCCGCTGTTCCGACAATTAAAAAAATACTTGAATGCAACGGCTCTGTGATCCTGATGTCGCACCTCGGCAGGCCAAAAGAAGGGCCAGAGGACAAATTTTCTCTCAGGCACCTGCAGGGACACCTGGCCACCCTACTCGACAGGGAGGTATTGTTTGCTGATGACTGCATCGGCGAATCGGCAAAAACAGCAGCTGAAAAACTTCAGCCCGGTGAGGTGCTGCTGCTGGAAAACCTCCGCTTCTATAAAGAAGAAACCAAAGGCGATGAAGACTTTGCCCAAAAGCTGGCAAACCTGGCGGATGTATATGTGAATGATGCATTTGGCACCGCACATCGCGCACACGCCAGCACAACCATAGTGGCTAAGTTCTTCCCTGAGAATAAACTGTTTGGCTATATCATGGGAAATGAGCTTGAAAGCATTGACAAGGTGCTGAAAGACATCAAAAAGCCCTATGTGGCCATTATCGGGGGTGCCAAGGTGAGCACCAAGATCGATATCATCAGGAACCTGATGGACAAGGCCGATGAGTTGATCATCGGCGGCGCCATGATGTTTACCTTTATCAAGGCACAAGGTGGCAAGATTGGCAACAGCATGTGTGAGGATGATTACCTCGACACGGCAAAAGAGATCATGGACGAAGCAAAAGAAAAAGGCATTAAGTTGCATATCCCTGAAGATGCAGTGATTGCCGATGCCTTTTCCAATGACGCACACAGGAAGGAAATGAAGGCGGATAACATCCCGGCTAAATGGCTTGGCCTCGACATTGGCAGTGATAGCATCAGCAAGCTTTCAGCCATCATAGAAAATGCCAAAACCATTCTTTGGAATGGCCCAATGGGCGTTTTTGAGATGTCAAACTTCGCGCAAGGCACCATTTCAATTGCGGAAGCCATTGTAAAAGCAACCGAAAAAGGTGCATTCTCACTGATCGGCGGGGGCGACTCCGTAGCAGCCATCAACCAGTTCGGCATGGCCGATAAGGTTAGCTACGTAAGCACCGGCGGCGGCGCCCTGCTCGAATACATGGAAGGCAAAACACTGCCTGGTATCGAAGCGATTAGGGGATGGTGATTGATTACCGATTACCGATTACCGGTTTTCGGTTTTCGATGTTTGGTTTAGCAATTAATTGCTTTGCTCCTGAGTGACGGGCACCCATCTCCCTTAGGAGAGGGGCCGGGGGTGAGGGCAAATTTGATGATTATCAATTAACGATTAAAGACAGGTAGAACCGAAAATACTTTCATGAACAATTTCCCAGATACGATTACCAGCAAGCTGCCTAACACGGGCACTTCTATTTTTGCCGTAATGACGCAGATGGCGCGTGAGCATGATGCCATCAATTTATCACAGGGTTTCCCTGATTTTGAGGTTTCTCCTGTACTAATAGAGCTGGTTGCCAAGTATATGCGCGAGGGTTACAACCAGTATGCCCCCATGCCCGGGGTGCCGGCCCTTCGTGAGGTCATTGCTGAAAAAACCAGGAGTCTGTATGGCGCTGAATACAATCCTAACACTGAAATAACAGTAACACCGGGCGCAACCCAGGCCATCTATGCTGCCATCAGTGCCTTTGTCAGAGACGAGGATGAGGTGATCCTTTTTGAGCCGGCCTACGACAGCTACGTGCCTGCAATACGCATGAATGGCGGAGTGCCCATCAGCAGCAAGCTAAAAGCACCAACGTTTGCCATCGATTGGGAAGAGGTGCGCCACCTGCTTAACAGCCGGACAAAGATGATCATCATCAACTCGCCCCACAACCCCACAGGCAGCATTCTTGGTCCTGATGACATGGCAGCACTGGAAAAACTTGTTTCCAATACAGGCATTATCGTGCTCAGCGACGAAGTGTATGAACACATTATCTTTGAAGGAAAACAGCACGAAAGCGTTTGCCGCTACCCCGGGCTGGCCGAAAGAAGCCTGGTGACCTGCTCATTTGGAAAAACATTTCACGCCACAGGATGGAAAACAGGCTATTGCATAGGCCCGGCCAATTTGATGAAAGAGTTTCGCAGGGTGCACCAGTTCATGGTGTTCTGCTCAAACGCCCCGGTGCAGCATGCACTGGCCGAGTTTCTGCAAGACCCGTCCAACTATGAAGGACTCGGTCCCTTTTATCAGACCAAAAGAGATTTCTTTCTTAACGCAGTCAAAAAATCCAGGTTTAAGGCCATTCCAGCCGGAGGCACCTACTTCCAGTTGCTCGACTACAGTGGCATCAGCGACCAGGACGAAATGGGCTTCGCTGAGTGGCTTACGAAAGAACACAAGGTGGCCGGCGTGCCCACCTCGTCATTTTATCATAAAACAACCAACAATCAATTACTTAGGTTCTGTTTCGCCAAATCGGAAGAAACATTGCAAAAAGCAGCTGACATATTATGCAGGATTTAAAGGTTACACTGATCCAGGCAGACCTTTCCTGGGAAGACAGGGATAGAAACCTCGACGTTTTTACTTCAAAAATTAAAGCCATTGATGAGGAAACTGACCTGATCGTGCTCCCTGAAATGTTCACCACCGGATTTGCGATGGAGCCCCACAAACTGGCTGAACCAATGGGGTGTAAAAGTATGCGCTGGATGCATAAAATGGCTTCCGGCAAAGGCTGTGTGGTCACAGGCAGCATCATCATCAAAGAAGATGAAAAGTTTTATAACCGCTTGATCTGGATGCGACCTGATGGCAGTCATGAATCTGTGGACAAGAAGCACCTGTTCACCTTTGCCGGCGAAAACAAACATTATTCGCCCGGCAACAAAAAGCTCATTGTAGAGCTCAAAGGCTGGAAAATAATGCCCCTTATCTGTTATGACCTCCGATTTCCCGTTTGGAGCCGCAACAGGTATGATGCCGAAAAAGGCTTTGATTATGATTGCATGATCAATACCGCCAACTGGCCGGAAAAACGCAGCCACGTTTGGCGCATCTTACTCATGGCAAGAGCTTTGGAAAATCAATCCTATGTCGTTGGCATTAACAGGATAGGAACCGACGGCAACAACATCAGCTACTCCGGCGACTCTGCCGTGATCAGTCCAAAAGGAGAAAACCTTTCAAACATCCCTCC
>SKOK01000087.1 GCA_007120085.1 Bacteroidales bacterium
ACCTGTGCGTGGCGGAAGCAATAGTTGCAGAAAGCAAAACAGTTTTGTGTTTGTATGTCGAAAATCAACTGCACCTGGGGATACTTGTGCTGGCTGCCTTCAACGACCTCTACCTCACCCTCTTCATTGATGAAGGTCGGTTTGTTTAGCATCTGTTTGCCATCGTGGGGGTTGGTTTCCTTGATGTAATCCTTGATGATGCGTTCCTTTTCTTCTTCTGATGTTGCAGCAAGATACGCTTTGGTGATATCTGGCCTTACCATCCCGGGCTGAGGAAACACGAGCTGGAACACGGAGTCTTTTTCAAAGTCAGACCAGTTGATTGTGTTGAGTACATGTTTGGTGGCCATGAAACGGTAAATCCTGATAAACAGCTCGCGTTCCTCCAGGTGGCCGATGTGGATGCCGTTTTCCTCCAGTATGGCAACGATTTCACGGAATCCTTTCAATCCGTGGTACTGTTTTTTTTCGTTGAAGTGAAATTCTTCTTCCTCCTTCAGTCCGGAGTGCTGTGGATAGGCCGTGTGCAGCCTTTCCAGGACACCGGTTGGTAAAAGATCTTCTTCTTTGATGATGGAAATGGTGTCATCAGAGTAATGAAAGCGGTGCATAATTTCTTCCACATTTTGTGGGGTAAATGTGGCCTTTTTCTCGGTGGGTTTTACAAGGGTTTTTTCCATGATGGTTTAGTGATTTTAATCGGATAGTTGAATATTATATTTTGCTTAATTTCAGGATATTAAACAGGTGTTAAAGGCAATTAAGACTTGCGCAGCAAAATTAAGTAAATTGCCCAAATAAGCAAAAGAAATTAAGCCTTTATAAACATTCAAGAAGATTCTCCATCTGAATGCCCCTGGAGCCCTTGATCAGGATATGATGACTTTGGACAGGATGGTTTTTTAACCAAGCGGCTGCTTCGTTTACGTGTTTAAACACCTTTGTGTGTTGATCGTTTTCACAAACCGCAGAAAACACTTCACCTACAAAGACTTTCAAGGCAAAATCGTTTTTGCTGACGAGTTCATAAATGGCCTGATGTTCTTGGATGGCATCCTGTCCGAGTTCGAGCATGTCACCCAAAAGCACAGCTTTTTCCTCCCCGGGGTAGTTGATGAAGTTTTGAATTGCTGCGGCCATGCTCGTGGGGTTGGCGTTGTAGGCGTCCATCAGGATGGTCTTGTTTGCTTTTTTGATAATCTGGGAACGGCTGTTTTTTGGTTCATATGATTCTATGGCCCGGATGATTGCATCGGCTGGAACGCCAAAGTAAAGGCCTGCGGTGATGGCAGCCATGATGTTGCCAAAGTTGTAACTCCCCGTCAGCCTGCTGTGGACTTCTCCTGAAATTCCGGCAGCAGCTTTCCCAAAGTTTTTATTTACATTGAAACTTACACGGACAAAAGGAAAGCTTTCTGTAATGCGCCCTGAGCAGTGACACTCCGCATCTTTACCATAGGAGATGGCATTCTTTGTCCGGGCATGCTTCTTCAATCGTTCATCGTCATGATTTACAAACAGCACGCCATTGTTGCCGGAAACAAACTGAAACAGCTCTGACTTGGCTGTTTCAATATTATCGACGCTGCCGAAACCTTCGAGGTGTGCTTTGCCGATGTTGGTGATGACGGCGTGTGTTGGCCTTGCCAGTTCTGACAAATGGGCGATTTCTCCGATGTGGTTTGCGCCCATCTCGATGATGGCAAGTTCAGAATTTTTTTCCAGGGATAAGAGTGTGAGGGGGACACCGATGTGGTTGTTGAGGTTTCCCTGTGTTGCAGAGGATGTAAATGATTGTGAAAGAACAGCCTGCGTCAGTTCTTTGGTTGTAGTTTTGCCGTTGGTGCCGGTGATGCCCAGAAATGGGACATCGATTTTTCTCCTGTAGCTCCTGGCAAGCATTTGCAGGCTTGAAAGGGCATCCTCAACCAGGATGTACTTACTGCCTTTGTCGTATTGGGGCTTGTCGATGACGGCATATGCGCAACCAGCCTTAATGGCACTTTCTGCATAGCGGTTTCCATCGGTATTGTCGCCTTTCAGGGCAAAGAAGATATCATTGGCAGTAGCACTGCGGCTGTCAATACAGACATTGCTTCCTTTCTCTACAAGCTTTATGAGGGTTGAAAGCTGCTGCTGCTTCATTGTTTAATTTGCTGGGCGGCCTATCTGGTCCATGGCACAACGGAAGCCAATGTCATTGGCGGATTTATTTTGGTCAAGGAACCTTCTGGTGCCTGGAGAGAGCCAGTATGCTCTGTCTTTCCAACTACCCCCTTTGTAAACCCTTGCTTCGTTGTTTATGAGTGTTTCTCCGGCCGGATATACGGGCTGGCCGTCAGCAATGGCCGACATCTGGTCGCCATCGCGATAGTCAGTAAAATTACCCTGCCTGTAATTCCGGAATCCCTGGACTTCTTCTTCATCAATCTCTTCGTATTGGACGCGTCCAATGTCGTCAAAAAGGATGTTGCCCTCATCATCACGTGCCACAGTTCTGAATACATTTCCGCGGAAAGGTCTAAAGTCAGCAACGGTTTCGTGTGAAAGTGGGCGATAAACATCTTTAACCCATTCGTTGACGTTTCCTGCCATGTTGTAAAGGCCATAGTCGTTGGGCCAATAGGAAAATACCGGCATTGTGAGTTCACCACTATGGTTGCCTGACCCTGCAATGCCTGATATGTCGCCGGGACCTCTCTGGAAGTTGGCTAAAAACTGTCCTCTCGACCTTCTTTCAGTGCTTCTTAGGTTGCTGCCTGACCATGGGTAAATACGTCCTTGTTCAATATTCTCGTCAGCGGTTGTTCCGATGAGCCCAAGGGCCGCAAACTCCCATTCAGCTTCGGTGGGAAGTCGGTAGCGTGGCAGTAGCAGACCGTCTTCCCATCTCACACGTTGGCCCATTTCATCTCTTACAAGGCCTTCATAGTGGCCTGCCAGGTAGGCTTGCGTTGTGAAATAGTTTGTGGCACGTTGATCATCCAGGTTGATCTCAATGTATCCATTTTGATACAATATCCATTCGTTCACCCTGTCGGTACGCCATGATGCATAATCTGCGGCCTGAACCCAGCTTACACCCACTACCGGATAATCGTCGAAGGCCGGATGACGCAGGTAGTTTTCTACGAAAGGTTCGTTATAGGCCAGCGGATCACGCCAAACAAGGGTGTCGGGCAGTGCATTTATGTAAACATCAGGATGGGTGACCCTGAATACCCTGCTCAACCAATGCAGGTATTCCCTGTATTCAAAATTAGTGATTTCTGTTTCATCCATAAAAAATGAAGCCACGCTCACACGTCGCGGCATGTTGTTCCAATCGAACATCACGTCGTCGTCGGTGCGGCCCATCACAAAAGTACCACCTTCAATGTAAACCATCCCCGGGCCGGGATCCTGGTGCTGAATCTGAGAGCGACCATATTCGCCTGCAGCAGGATCTCCAAGTGACCAACCGGTTGTCCTTGATTTCTCAGGTCCGGAAAAAACATTTCGCGTCCATTCACAAGATGGTAAAACCATGATGGACATAAGTACTAAAGTAAGTATAGGTACTTTTTTGAAAAAGTATTTTATCATAACATGCGTGTTTAAAAAGATGACCACAAAAGTAACTAAAAACCCTGATGATTTATTATGCAAAAGCCAAAATTTCTTTAGGGGCAGTTGAAGCGAAAGGCCAGGCTGATCTCAAGTGC
>SKOK01000036.1 GCA_007120085.1 Bacteroidales bacterium
CGATGCTGACTTGTTGCAAAATGAGCGCCGCAGGCTCACACGTCACTTAAAAGATGAAGGCTTTTTCAACTTTTCGCGTGATTACATTTTTTTTCGTGTTGACAGCACCCTGAACAGTCAATTGCTCGACATTGAACTGGTGATCAATAACCCACGGTCAATTGCTCCGGAAGACGATTCCGGTGTGGGCACTCGCCAGCATAGAAGATACAAGATCCGGGATATTTATATATATCCGGAATATTCAAGGTTAATGCCTCAGCAAGCGTTTTCTGATACGACCGTGTTTGTCATCGAAAACAGTGACTTATCATTCCGCTACACTTTTATTCACAATGGCGAGATGCGAATCCGGCCCGGCGCAATTGCCCGCAACATCATGCTTGAACAAGGCTCCTATTACCGCATCAGCAGTGTTGAACAAACCCACAGCTTTCTTGCCGCACTGCGGAATTTTCGCTTTGTAAATATCCAGTTCAGGGAAACATCAGGCACTGACCTGCCGGTGGCTGACAGTCTTCATTTCCTTAATGCCCGCATCGAACTGACCAGGTCACCGGCAAACGCTTTTACAATCGAGGCAGAAGGCCTTAACACAGCAGGTAACCTGGGCATAGCAGGCAACCTGCTTTTTCAGAACCGCAATGTATTTCGCGGTGCCGAAATGCTCAATGTGCGCTTTAAAGGTGCACTCGAAGTATCGGGCGAATCATCGGATGATGAAGTTTTTAACAGATTCCCTTTTAACACCCTTGAACTGGGTACGGAAGTGTCTATCGATTTCCCTCAGTTGTTGCTTCCATTCAAAATGGAAAGACTTTCGCGCACTGCACGACCACAAACAACCATCCTTAGTGGTATCAACTACAGGCAACGCCCTGATTACACCAGATACATCCTGAATGTGAGTTATGGGTTCAACTGGCGACAGGACAACCGAAGGGTTCACCAGCTAACACCTGTGGAGGTCAGCTCAATAAAGATATTTAACGACTCCATACTGCAATCCAGGATACCTGACGCAAACCCTTTAATATTAAGCAGATACAGAGATCACCTGATCGGAGGAGCAAAATACAGTTTTACATACAGCAGCCAGCAAATTGACAGGGTAAAAGACTTCATATATTTTCACAGCAACATTGAATCCTCAGGCAACCTTATGCATCTGGCTGCCAGTCAGCTAAACGGAAAACAAAACGAAAACAACAGCTATACCATTTTTGGCATCCCTTTTGCCCAATACATGAGAGCTGACGCCGATTTTCGATATTACAGGGTTTTTGACGAAAACAACACATTGGTTTTCAGGATAATGGGCGGCTTAGGCGTACCATATGGGAACATTAATGTGATGCCTTTCATCAAAAGCTATTATGGGGGTGGTGCCAATAGCATCAGGGCATGGAGCATATATAACCTTGGCCCCGGCGGTTATCCTGAAGCCGACGCCCTGCGATTTGACAAATACGGCGACATTAAGCTGGAAGCAAATATCGAATATCGATTCCCGCTGTATCGATACTGGAAGGGCGCATTATTTGCAGATGCCGGCAATGTATGGTTCCTCCAGGAGAATGAACAATTCCCACTTGGAAACTTCTCTGCCAAACGTTTTTACAAAGAAATTGCCATAGGTTTGGGAGTTGGACTTCGTATCGACTTCAACTTTTTTATAATCAGGCTGGACGGTGCATTCCCTGTCAGAAATCCTGCGCTGGCTCAAGGCGATAGATGGATGCCAGTTTTACCGGGCTTCAGTAAATGGAATTTTAACCTGGGGATAGGCTATCCCTTCTAACAGTTATGCAAAACCAACGTATTTTTGATGCCATTACGCAAAAATTCCCTTACAAACCCAACGATGACCAGCTAGCACTCATTGGGCATCTGGCAAACTTCCTTAACGAAAAGGATCCCACTTCGCTTTTTATCCTGAAAGGATTTGCGGGGACAGGTAAAACCACCATCGTCAGCAGCCTCGTAAACGCTTTGCCGGCCATGAATGCTAGTGCCGTCCTTCTGGCTCCTACAGGAAGAGCAGCTAAGGTGCTCGCCGGCTATTCAGGCCAGAGAGCATTTACCATCCATAAGAAGATTTATCGCCTGCAAACATCAGGTGATGGCAGCCTGCAAATTGTTCTGCAAACAAACAAACATCATAACACCTTTTTCCTGGTGGACGAAGCAAGTATGATTGCATGGGAAAAACAAGGCAGCACCGGGAGCCTGTTTGGAGGCGCCAACCTGCTCGATGACCTGATGCAGTTCGTTTACAATGGTCACAACTGCCGTTTGATAATGATTGGAGATACCGCACAGCTGCCACCTGTAAATGCAGTGGAAAGCCCCGCTCTCAGCAAGTCATTTCTTGAAAAACGCTTCCATGTCACGATCAGTGAGTACGAACTGACAACAGTGGTAAGGCAGTCAAAAGACAGTGGAATACTCCATAATGCCACCCTGATCAGGGCGATGTTAGGTGCAAAAAAAGCAGGCTTCCCCGGGCTGATTGCCAACGGCTTTGACGATGTGGTACGCGTTCAGGGACAGGAAGCCGCTGAACAGGTTGACGACGCATTTGTAAGCCAGGGAACGGAAGAAGCACTGATGATTTGCCGGTCCAACAAGAGGGCAAACCTCTTCAATCAGCATATTCGGCAGCGCGTGCTCTTCCTCGAAGATGAAATCAATGCCGGCGACCTGCTCATGGTCGTAAAAAACAATTACTTCTGGTTGCCCGAACAGTCGGAGGCCGGCTTTATCGCAAATGGCGACATTATCGAACTCAAACGTATTCTGAGAACCGAAGATCTCTATGGATTCCGCTTTGCAGACGTAGCAGCCCGGCTAACCGACTACCCTGATGAACCCGACCTGGAAGTTAAGCTCCTGCTAAATACCCTCACCTCTGAAGGGCCGGCACTTACACCTAAAGACGCTGCAAAGCTTTATGAAGCCATTGCAATCGACTACAACGACATCCCAAACAAAAGAACCAGGGTGGCCAATATCCGGAAAAACCCCTACCTGAATGCCTTGCAGGTGAAATATGCCTATGCGATGACATGCCACAAGGCTCAAGGTGGCCAATGGAAAAATGTGTTTGTGGAAATGGGGTACCTGCCCGACAAAAAACCGGATACTGAATACCTCCGCTGGCTCTATACGGCAATCACCAGGGGGACGGAAAAGGTCTTTTTACTTAATTTTATTGATGATTTTTTTAATGACGGAGAAACCAATCAATGATAGAGAAACCGATTATATACCAACTGCTCGTACGTCTGGCAGGAAATCAAAATGACAATGACAAGCCTTGGGGAACCATCGAAGAAAATGGCTGCGGTAAGTTCAACGATCTCAGCAATCACTTTCTGCACGAAATTACAAGGCTGGGTGCAAACCATATCTGGCTGACAGGCGTCATTGAACACGCTTCGTGCACAGCTTATCCGGAACATAACATCCCTGCAGATAATCCGCTCACTGTTAAGGGACGTGCCGGATCGCCATATGCCATAAGGGATTATTATGATGTATGCCCAGATCTCGCTGAAGACACTGACAAGCGAATGGAAGAGTTCGAAGCCCTTATTGGACGCTGCTACGATGCAGGCCTCAAACCAATCATTGACTTTGTACCAAACCACGTGGCACGTCAATATCACAGCGACCGCCAGGAAGGCTTGAAAAATGAATTTGGAAGTTGCGACAATACAGACAAAGCATTTGACCCCGGCAATAACTTTTACTACATCCCTGGCATGCCACTGGAAATACCCCCGGAAACACGCGAATTACCCCATGCCTTAGAGGCAGACGTGCAACATTTTGAAGAAAATCCTGCCAAGGCTACCGGCAATGACTGTTTTTCCCACAGGCCATCTTTTAACGACTGGTATGAAACCGTAAAGCTTAATTATGGCATCGATTACCTGCACGACAGGCAGGAGCATTTTGAGCCCGTACCAGATACCTGGCACAAGATGCTTGACATACTGCTTTTCTGGGCAGGTAAGAAAGTGGCAGGCTTTCGGTGCGACATGACAGAAATGGTGCCGGCAGCATTCTGGCGGTGGGCCATCTCAAAAGTGCGCGGCGAACATCCGGGGATGCTTTTTATTGCAGAGATTTACGACCCGTATCAATACAAAAAATTTGTCGATGCCGGTTTTGACTTTCTGTATGATAAAGCAGGCCTGTATGATACAACCCGGGAAGTACTGGCCGGACGGCAGCCTGCAACCTCAATCACGCGTGAATGGCAAAAACTGGATGGGCTGGATGCCAAAATGCTTCGTTTTATTGAAAACCATGATGAACAGCGGATTGCATCCACACAATTTACCGGCACGGCTTTGGCTGGCATCCCCGCCATGACGCTGGCTGCCACAATGCACCAGGGCCCGTTAATGATATATTTTGGCCAGGAGCTGGGCGAAAAAGCTGAAGGTGCATCAGGATTTAGCGGCAATGACGGGCGCACAAGCATCTTCGATTATTGCAGCGTACCTGCATTTCAAAAATGGTTCAACAAAGGCCATTGTAATCATGAGCATCTTGACCAGGAAGAAATAAAACTTCGGGAATTCTACATGAAACTGTTTGAACTAACCAAAGCCCCGGTAATCAGCCAGGGTCAGTTTTATGACCTCATATGGGCTAATCCCAATTGCCACCAAAACCCGATCTATTCCTTTATTAGATGGAATAAAGAGAAGCTGTGGCTGGTGGTGATTAACTTCAGCAACCAGCAAACCATACACTGCAACATCTGCATCCCAGAGCATTTCTGGCAAATGACCGGAAAAGCTGAAATAAGTAAAAACTGGAAACTTACAGGCATACTCCAGAAACAAAATCCCGGACGCTTAAGCGTACAGGAAATGCAGAAAAATGGTGTACCACTCATACTACCTCCATATTCATCTGAAATTTTGATGATTGAGACCGTTTGAGATTACCCTGGGGGTTATTATGATTTTTTTTAAAAAAACAAAATGTATTGTTGTTCATTATTGTTAATTTTGCATTCTTTTACTTAAACAAATACTTAAATTTTAAATTATGAATCTTATCAAGATGCAGATCAAAACCGCAGGCAACTTTTTATTTGCTTTTTTAATGGCAACAGTTTTGATCATTGCCTTGCCTTCCAATTCAATGGGACAGGAAGCCGGTGAAGCTGAAGAAGAAACAGACCCCTGGGCTGACAAGGACTTTCCTTTTGAAGATGATTTATTATTGACATTTTTTGATGCCAACCAGGAAGTTAGTGCCGTAAACCGTCAATCTAACGAACAGATACAGGAAACTGTTGAAGCACACGATCTCACGCATGAGCGTTTCCAGCAAATTTTTCGTGCCTCACAAATGGGAGCTTTGCAGGATGGTGCTTTTACATCGGAAGAGCTGGAAGCTTTCAATGCTGCTGCACCCCAAGTCACAAGCATCCAGCGCGAAACACAGGAAATGGTCAGAATGATCGTGGAAGAATATGACATGACCATGCAGGAGTATCGCTCCATACTGATGGAATTCCGCAGGGACCGTGAGCTGCAGCAATATGTATCTCATTTGGCCAGGGAGAGGGCAAGAGAGAAAATTCTTGAAGAAAGAAGAAGAGAAGCCGAAAGAGAGATGGAAGAACGCAGGCAGCAAGAAGAGCAAAACGGCTAAACGGCATCTGCCACTACAAAGGTACTGCCTCCCACGAAGATCAGATCATCCTGACCAGCTTTGATCTTTGCCTGGTCCAGCGCTTTCTTCACTGTGCCGTACGCCATTCCCTTCAAACCAATAAGCAGGGCTTCAGCAGCAAGTGTTTCGGCATCAAGCCCGCGAGGCACAGAAGGTTTACAAAAATAATAATTTGCATTTTGAGGCAGCAATTCCAGGATTGCCTGCCTTTCTTTGTCGTCAACCATACCGAATACGATATGTAATTTGTTATATATTAAACCATTCAATTGCTTTACAATATAATTGATCCCATCTGCATTGTGTGCGGTATCACAAATTATTTGTGGATGACTTCCAATTTGTTGCCAGCGCCCCATCATGCCAGTATTGGCAACAACGGAACGCAAGCCGATGTGTATTGCCTCATCTGGAAGATGAAATTTATGATCTCCGTTCAGCGTCTTTAATGCAGCCAATGCGCAAACAACGTTCTCAGCCTGGTAATGTCCGTACAAATCCAGCAGAAAGGCTTCATCCTTGTCTTTCGAATTTAGTTCGATGCGCAGGTAAACATGGTCACCCACAAGCTCTGGACTCACCTTTTTGACAGTGAATAAGTCATCAGCGGCAATCAGTGGTGCACTTTTGCTCCTGGCGATTTCCTTAAAAATGTTATATGTCTCTGCTTGCGTACGGCCTATGACCACAGGCACTTTTTCTTTTATAATTCCGGCTTTTTCAGCAGCAATTTTTTTCAGACTATCACCCAGAAGGTGGGTATGATCCAAACCAATGTTGGTGATAACAGAAAGCTCAGGGGTGATGATGTTGCTGGAGTCCAGCCGCCCGCCAAGTCCTGTTTCCACAACGGCTACATCAACTTCTTCATAAGCAAGATAATCAAATGTAAGCGCCATCGTCATCTCAAAGAAAGAAGGCTTTAGCTTTTCAAAGAAAGCCCTATGTTTGCCTACAAATTCAATCACATAGTGCTCAGGGATAAGAACACCATTTATTTTAATTCTCTCACGAAAGTCCTTTAGGTGGGGAGATGTGGCCAGTCCGGTTTTATAGCCTGCCTGCTGCATAACTGATGCCAGCATATGTGCAACAGAGCCTTTCCCGTTTGTACCGGCGATGTGTATGCTTTTAAACCTCTTTTCGGGGTTTCCAAGATAGTTGCTTAACGCGATCGTATTGTCAAGGTTTGCCTTGTAAGCAGCAGGCCCGATGCGCTGATACATTGGCAGCTGACTAAAAAGGTAGGCAATGGTTTGCTGGTAATTCATGGGGGAGATGGTGCGCCTTAGTTCAGGCGAATGAAGTTGTAGGTGATGGTGCCAGTTTGTTCTTCCGGGGCATCACTTTTAAGATCAAAGCGGGCTTTCCGGGCGGCTTCTTCGGCCTGGCGTTGAAGTGTACGGTCAGTGGTGGTGGTACCCCGTGCACCGGCAGTAGCCCTGATCACCTGCCCTTGCCTGTTTACGGTAATGCTGACAACAACACGGCCTGTTGACAGTGTTGTGTAATCAGGAAGCGGCAGGTAATTTGCCCTGCGACCGGTAAGGGTATATTCTATGCCTTCACCGGGTCCTACTCCTGCGTAATCATTTGCTCCAATTGCTCCCTCTGGTCTTCCCTGGTCTCCACTGCGGTCGGTCTCGCCCTGGTCACGACGGTCAGTACTTCGCTGATCGCGTCCGGGGAACATGGCACGTGGGTCAACCTGGGGCTCGGGCTCCTCTTCAACAACCTCTTCGGCCACTTCCACAGGCTCGGGGACGGGGTCCTGGAGGACAGACTCCGGCAGGTCACGTTCTGACTCTGTCTCAGATATTTCGTCGGGCAAAGCAACTGACTCCTGGGTGTCCTGTGTCACAATTCTTTCAGGCTCTGGTGGCGGGCTTGAAGGAGGTGATTGTGGTACCGGGGGCGTTGAAGCCAAAGGCTGTGCCTGGCCCGTTCCATCCTCAAAATAACCGAGGCTTACCAGTACGCCATGCTCCTCTGGCAGAGGCAAAGGAGTAGATAATCCAAAGAATAAAAAGCACAACACCAGCACCATATGAAATATGATGGTACCGGCCAATGCACGATTCCTGTCTTTGATATTGTTTTCCTTCATTTATCTTGCGTGTGGCTGTGTAGCCAATATTACCTTGTGTTTGACATTCTGTGCGCTGTTTATCCTTTCCACGACATCAATCACATTCACAACGTATTGAACAGGTACTGACTGGTCGGATCTCAGCACAACGGATCCTTCGGTGTGCCCTGCAAGGCTGCTGAGAAGACCCGAGCGGAGTTCATCCAGATCAACCGGTTGCTCCTCCAGGAACATTTGCCTGTCAGCATCAATGTAAACAGTTACGGTTTGAGGCGCCATTGTCCGGCTGTCACTTGAAGGCAGCAAAAGTTTAATGGCACTCGGAGCTATCAATGTAGATGTAAGCATAAAGAATATGAGTAGCAGGAACACGAGGTCAGACATGCTGGCCATGTTAAACTGCAGGTTGCGCGTATTTCTAGCTTTGATTGCCATAATTAGTGCTTTAGGATGCCGGTTCGTGCAACAGGTCCATGAATTCAGTAGCCCTCGCCTCGAGCATGAATACGACCTTCTCTATGCGTGCGACAAGTATATTGTAGCAAATGTATGCAATGATACCTACCGTTAATCCGGTAATGGTGGTGATCATGGCTTCATAAATCCCGCCTGCCAGCAGACTGATATCAATGTTTGGACCGGCCATCGACATATTATAAAAAGCCCTTACCATGCCGATCACCGTGCCAAGGAATCCAAGCATGGGTGCAGCACCGGCCACAGTTGCCAGCACTGCGATATTTTTTTCAAGTTTGGCAATCTCAAGTTTGCCCACATTTTCAATGGCAGCATTGATGTCGGCCAGCGGTCGGCCTATGCGGACGATCCCCTTGGCTATCATTCGGGAAATTGGTGACTGGTTATTGCGGCATAATGACTTGGCTGAATCAATTCGCCCATTATGAATGAAATCACGGATGTTATTCATGAAATTGGTCTCCTCGTCCGACGCACGGCTGATGGCAAAATACCGCTCAATAAAAATGTAAATGGCTACAATTGAGAGTATAGCCAGCGGGATCATCACAACACCACCTTTTAGTGCCAGGTTCCAGATAGTAAGCGTCTCAAACTCCTGCGCAAGAGGCTGTGAAAGCGTGTCAGCCAGGGCTTCCTGCCCATTTAACTGCACCTGTAATAACATAGTAAGAAGCATTAGCTAAGGTTTTACTTATATTGTTCTTAGTTATAACTAAATCATGCATCATTTATTTTATTGATTACAAATTTAATTAATATTGATTAAATACAAACAATGAGATGAACAAGGCGCCCGGATGAAAAATTTTTACTACCTTTACGCCGCTTTTTAAAAATTCAATTAAAAGAATAATTATTATGAAGAAAATACAAGTTGCAATTAACGGATTTGGGCGTATTGGCAGGTTAACCCTCAAAGCTGCCCTCAACAAAGAAAATATTGAGATAGTTGCTGTCAATGACCTTACCGACAGCAAAACGCTGGCTCATCTGCTAAAATATGATTCCGTACACGGCAAATTTCCCGGTGAAGTGTCGTCTGAAGGAGATAACCTGGTCGTCAATGGTCGGAAAATCAGGGTTTACTCAGAAAAGGACCCCGCTAACCTCCCATGGAAAGAGCTCGGCATTGACGTTGTTGTTGAATCGACCGGCGTATTCCGCGACAGGGAGAAGATCAGCAAGCATCTGCAAGCCGGAGCAGCAAAGGTTGTTCTGTGTGTACCTTCCAAAACAGCTGACGATGTTGACGCTACAGTAGTTTTGGGCGTGAATGAACACGACCTGAAAGCAGCTCAGCAAATATTTTCAAATGCATCCTGCACCACAAACTGCCTTGCGCCAGTAGTGAAAGTATTGAACGATAATTTTGGTTTTAAGAAAGGGCTGATGAATACCATCCATGCCTATACCAATGACCAGATCATCCTGGATGCACCACACAAAGACCTGCGCAGAGCAAGAGCGGCTGCCATGTCAATCATCCCCACAACAACAGGAGCTGCCAAAGCAGTAGGACTTGTAATTCCTGAGCTGAAAGGCAGAGTTGACGGATACGCCATGCGCGTGCCCACACCCGACGGCTCAGTTGTTGACCTAACCTGCGAACTGGAAAAAGAAGTTACAAAGGAAGACATCAACAAAGCCATGAAAGAAGCCGCAGAAGGCCCGATGAAAGGAATACTGGAATTTTGTGATGAACCCATTGTTTCAACTGACATCATTGGAAACACTCATTCATCAATATTTGACTCATTGCTCACCCAGGTGATCGATGGCAAATTTGTAAAAGTGGTTTCATGGTACGACAACGAATTCGGATATGCAAACCGCGTTGTTGACCTGATCGGAAAGGTTGCCTAAGCCCTTTAAGGCATGATAAACTAAAAAACCACAAGGTATCAGGCCTTGTGGTTTTTTTTTGTGGGATATTTTGAGATCAATAGCTTGGTGTGTAATGACTACTTATCCCTGAAATTTGATTCAAAGCGTCTGAAATACCTGTAAAACTTCCTTTTTTTCTCAGAATCCAGGAGCAGGTTGATCTGCACAGGGTAAGCCTTCCAGCCCAGGCGTTTGTAATCAACAATGATCGGGACCCACGCATCTTCCGACAACTTTTTTACAAACACATTCCGGCCTTTTAAAAAAGCATCAAAGAACCAGATATTGTGCTTTTCAAAAAGAAGCAGTATTTTTTCAATCTCCTCCCAGAAAAGTGCATTTGAAATTCTCCCATATTCGCATACCGGCCTGGAGTGTTTTCCATCAAAATCAAGCGGCCTGGAAGTAACAAGGTAATCCTCAGTAAATTCTAATACAGGGTTAAAGTAGGGCTTGAGGTCTTCAGGTAAGCGATTGTAGATATCGTATTCTTCCCTGTTGATATCGCGTCGAAGCACAAATATGCTTAACCGCCTGAAAAAGCCCGGCTGTGGTTTAAGGCTTTTTACGCACAAACCTGGTTCATTTTGAACGGCAAAACACTCGCGGAAGTTGCCCTCTCCTATTTTGTCAGCCAATTGCATATGTAATGGTATCTTTGTATTAGGAAAATCAAAATTATAAAATTAATCGGAGGTGTTTAGGCTTTTAATGCAGGTATTCAGAAAACAGCATCAGCAAACACCAAAACAATAAAAATTCATACCTTTGAAAAAAATCGAAAACCAAATAATTAGCAGCAATCGTTAACCATGCCGCAAACAAACATTTAAACACTTAAAATGATGACAAAAAGACTTTTATTGATCAGCAATTCAACAAACTACGGAGAAGCATACATGGATTACACCAAACCCCACATCAAAGAATTCCTGGGTGACCGTGTCAAAGAAGTCCTGTTTATTCCTTATGCAGCCGTTAGCTTTTCCTATGACGAATATGAAAGCAAGGTCGGCAATGTATTCTCTAAGCTGGGTTATGATTTAAAGTCGGTGCATCGCTTTGACGACCCTCTTGCTGCCGTAGATGCCGCCGAGGCCATTGCCGTAGGAGGTGGGAACACCTTCCACCTGGTGCACGTGATGCAGGAAACGGGTGTGATGGACGCGATTAGAAAAAAAATACTGGATGGTACACCCTATATCGGGTGGAGTGCCGGCAGCAATGTGGCCTGTCCAAGCATAAAAACAACCAACGACATGCCCATCGTTCAACCAAAGAGTTTTGAAACCATGGGTGTGGTTCCATTTCAAATCAACCCGCATTACACCGATTCCAATATCCCCAATCACAACGGTGAGTCGCGCGAAGATCGCATCAATGAATTCCTTGCGGCAAATCCAGAGATTATTGTTGTGGGGCTTAAGGAAGGAACCATGTTGCGCATAGAAGAGGAGGACATCAGGTACATTGGATCAAAAACCATAAAGGTTTTCCGAAAAGACCAGCCAACACTCGAATATGACAAGAACGCCAGCCTCGATTTTCTCAGATGATTTTAACTTTACCAAGATGAGGAGAATTATTATTTCAGCAGTTACCCTTGGTGTCTTTTTCCTGTCAGCTTGCAGCAGCAAGCCTGTTGTTGAAAGAGTCGGGGCGAAATCAATCAACGTGCGCAATCAGTCTCAGTTGCAAAACGAGCCCACATTTTATTACAGTCTGCCTCGCACCACTTTGGTTGTTGAGGTGGAGGTAAATAAAACCACAATGACCCCCGGCCCTTATGCACAATATGCCGGAAGATTGCTTGGCCTTAATGATATCATAGCAAGATCATCAAACAAATATGAAATCACGGATATTAAGATAAAAAGCTTTGCGGATCCCGATCCGGATCATCTGTATATGGTTTCATTTCCCGATGATTCAGCCGTCAACAGGTATCTTAGTTTCTCGCAATCAGGGTTGCTATTGGGTCTGGGCAACAAAACATTCTCTGCAGAAGCACAAACAAGCGGCATCGAAAGCAAAACCTACAATAAGCAGAGTACCGATGCAGGATTCACTCATTTCCTTGACACCAATCTGATGGAACGTATCGACACCATAGTTGAATATATACGTGAAGACACCATCACTTTTCAACGACAATCCTTGCGGCGTAGCTGGGTCGAAAAGAGCACGGAACAGCGGGCACGCGAAGTGGCAGACTACATCCTGGAATTGCGTGAAAAGAAATTTGACCTGATCAGTGGATTCCAGGAAATCTCCTATTCGAAAGAAGCCCTGGAATATATGTATGCCTCAATGAACCAGCTCGAAAGTGATTACCTTGACTTGTTCACTGGCGTAACCAAAAAAGAAAAATTCAGGTACCGCTTTATTCACAGGCCAACAAAGAGAGATGCAGGTAGCAGACACATTCTCTTCAGTTTCTCCAGCATTTATGGCATACTGAATGCCGATGATGTGGATGGCAGGCCCATGATCCTGACTTATCACAGAAGCCAGCTCACCGATCCGCTGGATAAAATCTCGGAGCCCCGGACAGCACCTTCAAATGAGGCTGATACCGGCTTACACTATCGCATTCCTGAATATGCTGACATAAAACTTCACATGGATAATGAATTAGTTGCTGAAGCACGGATGCTGATCAATCAGTTTGGCATAGTCAGCCACCTTCCGGCCAAAGACCTGGAGATCAGGTTAGACCCCGGCACCGGATCCATTCAGTCAATCGGTGTGCCTGAACCACCGCACCCCCTGGAGCTAAAGTAATGACAGGGCTTGACATGTCACAGGGCTTGACCTGCCACTCTAAAAACAAACACATGAAACACCCATGTTATAAATCCCGACCATTCGGGACCAGTATTTTTGACACACAGGGGGATGATTATGCAAACCCGAGGTTGGAAGTTAGAGGTTTGAGGTTAGAAAAAAGAAAATCTAACTTCTAACTTCTAACATCCATTCGCCATCTAAGGAAGAAATAC
>SKOK01000282.1 GCA_007120085.1 Bacteroidales bacterium
GCAATATGGAACTCCAGCTGGACCGCCGCCTTTCAAACAAACGTATTTTCCCATCTATCGACATCGTTGCTTCCGGCACACGCCGCGAAGACCTCCTTATGCACAAGGAAATGATGAACAGGATATGGGTACTGCGCAAATTCATCTCCGACATGACCCCTGTGGAAGCCATGGAATTCCTGATGGAAAGGATCAGGCACACCCAGAACAACGAAGAGTTCCTGATGTCAATGAACAGCTAACAATCGCTGTCTGCTGATTTCTAATTGCTGGTTTCCAATTAATGTTTTCAGGTTTTTGGTTTCTGCTTGCTGTGATGATTGATCGTTCAGGCTTTCACCTTAGTTTTCTTCTTTTCAGGCGCAGTGAGTTCAGCACCACGATGATGTCAGATGCTGCCATGGCAAATGCTGCCACTATTGGTGTCAGCAGGCCAATCATTGCCAGTGGAATGGCTGCCACATTATAGAAAAATGCCCAGAAAAGGTTTTCTTTTACCGTACGCAAGGTGGTTCTGGTTGCACCAAATGCCTTTGTGAGCAGCGACAAATCGCCCTTGAGAAGAATCACTTCGGCCGACTTAACTGCCACCTGAGTGGCGTCGCTCATGCTAATACCCACATACGCTTTCGCAAGGGCCGGTGCATCATTGATGCCGTCACCCACCATCGCAATCTTACGATCTTTTGACAATTGCTCAATGACCACAAGTTTCTGATCAGGCATTTTCTCAGCATAAACCTTTTCAATGCCCAGGGCATGGGCAACCTCCTCGCACCGCTCACGACGATCACCGCTAAGCATTACGGTTTTTAAGCCCTTTTCCTTTAAGAAAGAAACTGCTTCTGCTGCACCAGGCTTGATTTCATCTTCCACATCAAGCCACGCAATCAGCTGATCGTTCATCAAGAGGTACACATTATGGCTGTTGTCGGCAGTCAGGTGCTCAGCAACCTTATAAGAACCCACGACGAACTCATTGCCTGCCTTGTCTGTAGCCTCCATCCCCCAGCCTTTGTGCTCCTCTACACGCTCAAGCGGCATTTCGCCGCTGTCCTTGAAGTATTTGACAATCGCACGCGCTATCGGGTGGCTGCTGTGTTTTTCAATGCTATACAACAGACTGCGCACGCCCTCTTCTGATTTTCCAAAACAATCGAGGTTCTTGATGTGGAACTGGCCCGTTGTCAGGGTGCCCGTTTTATCAAAGACCACGGTATCAATGGTGGCAAGCTTATCGATGGCCGTACCTCCTTTGATCAAAATACCACTTTTGGCAGTTCGACCGAGTCCAACCGCTACAGCAGTGGGAATGGCAAGTCCAAGAGCACAAGGGCAGGCTATGACCAGCACCGCAATACCCCGCATCAATGAGTCGCGAAACGGGAGATCAGTGCCAAAAAACCAGAAAGCAAGGGTGAGCAAAGCAAGGCCCACAACCGTCGGTACAAAGATCATGCTGATCTTGTCCGCAAGATTCTGAAGTTTTGGTTTGTCCTGCTGTGCACTCCGCACCAATTCAATAATTTGTGACAATACGGTATCCTTGCCCGTTGCGGTTGTTTTTACCTTGATCGTGCCTGAAATCAAAAGGGTTCCGCCAACGACCTTGTCCCCTTTCTGCCTGTCAACAGGGACACTTTCGCCAGAAATAATGCTTTCATCAATGCTTCCCGTACCCCAGTAAATTTCACCGTCAACCGGTATCTTATCTCCTGAGTTCACAAGTACACGCTCTCCCTCTTCAACCAATGCAGCATCAACCTCCTCAATGGTTTCCTGGGCCTCATACATCTCAGTATGAATCAAACGGGCAGTGTTTTTCTGCAAACGCACCAGGTCATCAATTGCCGAGGTAGTCTTCTTCACCGATCTATGTTCTATCATATTGCCAAGCAGTACGATGGAAATAATGCTGGCAGAAGTTTCATAAAACATATAATCATGGCCAAGACCGTATAAGGTGCCGATCAGGCTATACACAAAGGCAGCAGTACTTCCAAGGAATATCAGTACATCCATGTTGGCCACACCAGCCCGGAGACTGAACCATGCACTGCGGCCAAAATGCAGAAAGCCAACAATAAAAACGGGGATGGTCAATGCCAGCTGAAACAAATCATTGTGCAGAAAATCAACAGGGATGAACATGGCCAGGATCAGCGGCACAGTAAAAACTGCCGTGAACCAAAACTTTTTCTCAATGGCAGAAAGGCCCTTTTTTTCAGCACCGTCTTGACCAAGCTGCTGCTGAACCTTATATCCCAGCGACTCAATTCGCTTTACAGCCAAAGGCAGCTGTGCTTCATCGGCAACCTGAAACCGCACGTCGCCACTGGCAAAGTCAACGCTGACCTCGCGAAAACCCTCTTTTTCAAGCGTTCGTTGTACGCCCATTGCACAATTGGTGCAGGTCATTCCCTCTACACGGTAAGCAACCGGCTTGTATAGTTGATCAGACATAATGAATCCAATTTTAAATCCTTTTCTAAAAAGCAGATAACTTGTAGTTTTTCATGATGAGGATATTGAGGCTCATTAAATAAATAATAAAAAAACAAGTTATGCAATAGGAAAACAGGTAAGCACAGGGTTTTGTTTGGAGCCAGGAAGTCACCATGGCGCAAAGAAACAATCAAAAACGAGTGTTTATGAATAGATTGTGGCAGTGACGCGCCGGCTGCCACCCCTATCACGGAATTCGCCCAGGAAAATGCCCTGCCAGGTGCCCAGCTTCAACCTGCCTCCCGAAATGGGGATGGTTAACGACACGCCCGTTAGAGCTGACTTAACATGTGCCGGCATATCATCATCGCCTTCCATCACGTGGGTATAGAAAGGCATCCGCTCAGGTGCCAGGTGGTCAAAGCTGCTGTTCAGGTCAACCCGAACCGAAGGATCAGCATTCTCATTGATCATCAGCCCGGCCGAAGTGTGGTGAATAAAAAGATTCAGCAGGCCTTTGTCTGGCAATGAACCAATGGCGCCAATTAGATGACTGGTAATCAAATGAAAGCCACGGCGAAACGCGGGAAGCGATATTTCGTATTGGGTAATCATGTCTTTTTTCGCCAAAAATACATACAAAAATTAGATAATGTGAAAATTTGCAGATGTGAAAATGAACAAATGTAGAGAAAAGGCATGCCTTGTCTTTGAAAAAGAAAAAAAGAACGCTCACATATTTTATGTTTTTTTAACAGGCAAAAAACTAATTACGAAGATTTTCGTAGTATATTTGCTACGAAGTTTATCGTACATTGAAATGGTTGTTTTGATGTGATGATGCCGGAAATAAATAATGTCATTCCCGCATTGTGGCCACCACCCCTTCGCGGGGGCTGCTTCCCCGTTGATAGGTGAAGGCTGAGAGATTCTTCGCTAACGCTCAGAATGACAGGGGACTCCAACCCGTAACCATGAACCCGGAACAAACAACCAGAAACCAGCAATTAGTAACCAGTAATTCTGAACTCTGAACTCCAAACCCGCAACCAGAAACCCGCAACCATGAACCTTTCACCAAAACACCGTCCCACAGAAAGCGAACTGGAAATACTCCAGATCTTATGGAACAAAGAATCAGCAACTGTCAGACAAGTACATGAAGTGCTAGAAGAGTTGCGAGACATCGGCTATACCACAACGCTCAAAACCATGCAGATCATGACCGAAAAGGGTTTATTGTCGCGCGACAAATCCAGCAGGCAGCATGTTTACTTCCCATTGGTAAGTCGCGAAGCATGCCAGCAGGTTTTCATCAACAAGATGGTTGATGGCTTATTTAACGGATCAGCTGGCCGCCTGGTAATGGGCGCACTGGACAATAAAAAGCTGAACAGCAAGGAGATCCGCGAAATCCGTGAATATTTGAATCAATTTGAAAATGATCAGTCATGAGCATCACAGAACACTTGTTTCACCCCTTGATTAATGCCCTGAGCTGGACAATTTTGCACAGCTTCTGGCAGTTTGCGCTGATTGCGCTGTTATGGTACCTCGCCATCAAACTGGCTGCAAAGAGCAATGCTGCCTTGCGTTACAACCTGTCGCTCATATCATTGCTGGCCATGCCTTTAAGCTTCGTCATCACATTTTTACGACAATATTCCGTTTACGACAGTGCCAGCCAGATCGTTTCCATGGAGTTTGAAAACGCTACGATGATGGCCGTCCAGGGCGGCACAGACTTTTTCTTGATTGCCAAAAGCCATCCTTCAATTATAGCAAGTTTTGAAGCCTTCACCCCTTATGTATTTGCAATCTACATTGCCGGACTCGTATTCTTTTCCGTCATCAGCCTGCTGACCTACTCAAAATGGTTTGCACTGAAAAGAAAACATGTCAGAGACCTCCCTGATGAATGGTCGCAAAAAATCGTACAATTACGGGCATTGGCGGGCATTGGCAGCCATATATCCGTTTACTTGTCAGCAAAAGTCGATATCCCAATGGTTGTTGGATTCATCAAGCCAGTCATATTGTTACCGGTGGCCATGCTTTCCTCACTGACAACTGACCAGGTGGAGGTGATCATCCTCCATGAACTTTATCACATCCGTCGCAAGGATCACTTCATCAATGCACTGCAGTGTCTGTTAGAGATATTGTTCTTTTACCATCCGGCAAGTTGGCTGATCAGCAGGCAGTTGCGCCAGGAGCGCGAAAAACGTGTAGATGAGTGGGTGGTTCAACAAACCAACAAGCCTCTCATATATGCTGAGGCACTCATAAATCTTGAAGAAAAACGCAGCCAGCCTGCCCTGCAACCGGCGGTGGCTGCTACACAATCCAAATCCTTATTATTCACACGCATTAAAAACTTTATGACCATGAAAACAAGAAATTTCAACGCAGGTCAAAAGCTGGCAGCTGTATTGGCTGTTGTGACAGCTTTTGCTTCGATGGCATGGATCAACCCTGCCACAACCATCAACCTCTTTGACAGCCAGTCGGCAGGAGAATATCAATCGGCAGCCCTGGACCATTATGATTTAGCAGCTTTTACCAAAGAAGAAACAGCTCCCGATGATCCCCCGTCACAGGGAGAAATGACTGCTTCAACACCAGGCAGCCCCAAAACCATTTATCTCAATGACGGCAATGCGGTTCAATGGGAGAACCTCAGCGAAAAAGACCGCGAGCAGATCATCAAAGCCATCGAAGAGGCCAAACTTGCCATTGCCGAAGTCAACCGCGAATGGACGGAAAAATTCCAGTCGGGTGAATTTCAAATGATGATGCAGGAGGCACGCGAAGAGCTTCAGCAAGGCATGGAAGAGCTGAACGAAAAGTTTAACAGAGAAGAGTTTCAACAAGAAATGGAAAAGGCACGCATCGAATTTGAAGCGGCCATGCAAGAGCTTCGCGAACACTTTCATGGAGAGGAGTTCCAGGAAGAGGTGGCCAGGATGCAACAGGCATTTTCTGAAGCCATGAAGCAGCTTCACGAAGAATTCTCTGACGAAGAGTTGCAAATGGAGTTGAAACAAATGGGCGAAACCTACCGTCTGGCGATGGAGCAACTCAATAAAGCAGTAAACTCTGAGGAGTTCCGTGAATCAATGCGCCTGGCAGGAGAGTCTTTTGGCGTTGCTTTGAATGAGTTAAAAGTTCAGTTCAGCGATGAGGCGTTTCAGCAAGAAATGAAAGCGACCGGGGAGGCTTTTCGCGAAAGCATGAAGGCATTGCAGGAAATCTTTGGCAGTGAAGAGTTTCGCATGGAAATGCAACAAGCTGGTGAGGCATTGCAAAAAGCAATGGAAGCATTAAAAGAGTTAGAAGATCAAGAGGAGCAGGAACAATAAAAATATTTCGGGGTAAGGATTCAGCAACAAAGCAGGCTGAATCTTTACCCCGAAAAAGGATATTCTCAACAAATAATTACGCGCCCAGCGTGGCCACCATCACAGCTTTTATAGTATGTAAGCGGTTTTCGGCCTGGTCAAACACAATGCTGTGTTCCGACTCAAACACTTCTTCCACCACTTCCATGCCGTCGAGGCCAAACTTCTGGTAGATCTCTTCTCCAACAGTGGTTTCGCGGTTATGGAAAGCCGGCAGACAATGCAGGAACTTCACCTTGGAGTTGCCTGTCTTTTTTACCACGTCCATATTGACCTGGTAAGGCTTCAGCAATTCGATGCGTTCTTTCCATACCTTATCGGGCTCACCCATCGATACCCATACGTCGGTATAAAGGAAGTCAACGCCTTTAACAGCTTCTTCCACATCTTCCGTAATCGTAATTTTCGCACCGGTTTCTTTTGCAATCTCGCGGCATTGGGCCACAAGCTCTTCACTGGGCTGCACTGACTTGGGCGCTGCAGCGCGGAAGTCCATACCCATCTTGGCCGCACCCACGAGCAATGAATTGCCCATGTTATTGCGCGCATCACCCAGGTAACAGAATGAGATCTGGTGCAAAGGCTTGTCGCTGTGCTCCATCATCGTCTGGAAGTCCGCCAGGATCTGTGTCGGATGAAACTCATTGGTAAGTCCGTTCCAAACCGGAACACCAGAATAATCGGCCAGTTCCTCAACAGTGGTTTGCGCAAAACCACGGTACTCAATGCCATCATACATACGACCCAATACGCGGGCAGTGTCTTTCATTGACTCCTTGTTGCCGATCTGGCTGCCGCTTGGCCCAAGATAGGTAACCAACGCGCCCTGGTCAAAAGCTGCCACCTCAAAAGCACAGCGTGTGCGGGTTGAAGCCTTCTCAAAAATGAGCGCAATGTTCTTGCCTTTCAGGCGCTGCTGCTCATAACCGCCATACTTGGCTTTTTTGAGATCTATTGACAAGTCGAGTAAAAACTTGATTTCCTGCGGAGTGAAGTCCAGCAACTTCAAAAAACTCCTGTTTCTTAAGTTAAATGCCATAGTTGAAATTGTTTAATTGTTTGTATGTTTAATTGTTTAGTCGTTTAATTGTTGAATCGTTGAATCGTTGAATCGTTTAATTGTTTAATTGTTGAATCGTTGAATCGTTGAATCGTTGAATCGTTGAATCGTTGAATTGTTTAGTTGTTTCACTTCGACTGCGCTCAGTGTGACATGTTTGTTGTTTAAGTGTTGCAGTTTTGGAGTTATGCATGTATAACAGTGCCGGCGTTGGGTTTGCCAAGCTGTTCGGCTTCGGTAATGATGGCTTCGCTGCCGCCATGCTCAACAAATTCGATGCATGCCCGCACTTTGGGCGCCATACTTCCTTCAGTGAACTGTCCATCAGCGAGGTACTTGCTTACTTCAGCAACCGAAACCTTCTCCAGTTTTTGCTCATCAGGCTTATGGAAATTGATGAACACATTCGGCACATCGGTCAGAATGCAAAACTCGTCGGCTTTGATCTTGTTGGCCAGCATGGAAGATGCAAGGTCTTTGTCAATAACCGCATCAATGCCAATGATCTTGCCATTCTCATCAATATAAGCAGGAATACCTCCGCCACCAACTGTAATAACGATATTGCCTTCCCTGGCCAGCTTTTCAACAGCTTCCCAATTGGGAATATCCAACGGCCTGGGTGATGCCACCACGCGGCGCCACCCACGCTTGCGAGGATCCTCGTGAAACACCCAGCCATTTTCCTCGGCCAGCTTGTCGGCTTCCTCCTTTTTGTAATAAGGGCCTACGGGCTTGGTGGGATTCTGGAAAGCATGGTCGGCCTTGTCAACAACAACCTGTGTTACCAATGTCACAATGTTTTTTTTGATGCCATGCTCAGCAAGCACATTGCGCAACTGCTGTTCGATCATAAAGCCAATCGATCCCTGCGTTTCAGCAACACAAAAGTCAATCGGCTGCTTTGGCAAACCATAAATCTGGCTGCCGGCTTCGTGCTGCAACAACACATTGCCTACCTGCGGGCCGTTTCCGTGCCCAATCACGAGGTCATACCCCTTCTTGATCAATGGAACCAGGTGCGTGCATGTTTCATACACATTCTGCTCCTGCTCGTCAATGGTGCCTTTTTGTCCACTCTTTAAGAGGGCATTGCCCCCAAATGCAATAACTGATAGTTTTTTCATTTTAATTAGGTTTATGTGAAGTTTTTTTTATCCGTGTAAATCCTTATAATCCTTGTAATCTGCGGATAATCCAATCTGTGGACAATAATAAAAAAGCCTTTGAATAGCTCGAAACACAAACTATAGGATACATCCACCGCAACCTGTCTCGAAAAGACAGAAAAACAATCCGAACTAATTCGGGATTGCAGATAAAGCCTGGAAAAATATCTTAAAAGCCTGCATGTCTAAGCAATCAAGGGCTAACGTGTTTATTTTAAACAACTTATAAAAACTGATGGCAAAGATATGAATTTTTTTCATATAGACATTTTAAATTCGGCATTTTCATAAGAAAAGCTTAATGACTATTTTTGCACCACATCAATTTTATGAAATAATGAATGGAAATCAGCCCAAAGTCACTGTGATCCTGCCATTTTTTAATTCAGGAGAAGAATTAGACATGGCAATTCAAAGCATTGTGGACCAAACATATACTAACTGGACACTTATCCTGGTCAGCAACAATGGCGACGAAACAGGCTTAGACATCGCAAACCGCTGGCGGGCGGATGATGAACGCATCGTGCAGATTGAAGAGACGCAACAAGGCATTTCCTTTGCGCTGAACACCGGTCTGCGCCACACCAATTCTGAATATATCGCCCGGATGGATGCCGACGACCTTTCTCATCCTGAACGCCTGGCACAGCAAGTTGCTTTCCTGGACAACAACCCGGACATTGACGTGGTGAGTACTCAAACCACTTTCGATACCCAGATATCAGGAAGCACAGGCTATTCTCTCTTTGTGGACTGGCAAAACAGCATCATCACCCCGGATGAACACGCCCTGTCGCGCTTCATAGAATCGCCGCTGGCACATCCCACAGTGATGTTCAGAAAATCCTTAACAGACAAATATGGTTTTTACGACACCGGTCGGGTTCCAGAAGATTATGAATTATGGCTCAGGTGGCTCGACGAAGATGTCAAATTTCATAAGCTACCAAGCCAGCTGCTAACCTGGACTGACCACCCCAGCCGACTTTCGCGTAACCACGACAATTATTGCAAAGAGGCCTTCTTCACCATAAAATGCCATTACCTGGCTAAATGGATCAAACACAACGTACCATCCAATAAAAAAATCATTGTTTGCGGAAGCAGCCGGACTGGCAGGAAAAGAGCCGACCTGCTCAAAGAACTGGGCGTGAATGTTTTTGGGTTTACAGATGTCAAAAAAAGGCCAAATCGCCAGGTCAACTTTGTTCCATATCAACAAATTACCGATCCCGAACCCTGGTTCCTGATCAATTTCATTGGCCGGCGCGGCGTTGGAGAAGCTATCCGCCAGCATTTTGCAAAACTTGGTTTTAAAGAAGGCAAGGATCTGATCCTGGCAGCATAGTCAGATATAAAGATATTTGTGTATTTTTGAAAAAAATTAAGAACCGAACTTCTTTATTAACTATAAAACCCGAACATGCTCTACTTATACGCATCCAGAGATCATCGTGCCTTGAAAAGCCCCGTTTTTTCCTTAGCAAACCTCATCCTGGTCGCTTTATTGGGAATAATTATCATGACCCCCGTTTATGGCAGCAACAACAAATTGCTGGATGTTCCGGTAAACCCGCGCACCATTGCCGAGTATGACACTGTGGCAGGCGTTATTATGTACTGGAATCCGGGCAGCAACCATAACTATGACCTTATCGTAACGGCTACAGTCAATGCTATTCAGCCCCGCGCGACCGTTTATATGCAAACCAACGGCGACTATCACCAGCAAAACATGATCTCCACATTTATGTCGCACGGCGTTCCAATCCAGAACATTGAGTTTATCCCCGTTAATGGCTACCGAATCTGGATAAGAGATCACGGCCCGTTTAGCATATATGACGACAATGAGCTGGCATTTATAGGATTTAACGACCTGGCAACCAACCATGGCGATCAGGACCTCCCCCAGCGCCTTGCAGAACACTGGGACATTAACTACTATGATTTCATGCACATCATTTTTGACGGGGGAAATTATATGGTTGACAAACATAACCGGCTCTTTGCCACCGACAGGCTCTATAGCAACAATCCCGGAATACCGCCAAACCACATCGACACCATCCTGGAAACATATATGGGAATCGACACCATATTCACTTTCAGTGCCTTGTCAAACGATTACTGGGGGCATCTCGATATGCAGATCAAGTTGCTCAACGATACTACTTTTATCATCAGCACAGTGGACCAATGGCACGCTGATTACCAGATATTACAGAACAACTTAGCAGCCCTTCAGGCCATTGAACACCCCGAAGGAAAGGAGTACACCATCGTCCAGATTCCCAAGGCCCAGAACTGGAAGACATATATCAACAGCCTCATTGTCAATGATGCCGTTCTTGTACCTGTTTACAACGATCCGCGTGATGCCTTTGCCCTGCAAACCTACCAGGACCTGATGCCTGACAAGGTGATCATTGGCATCAACAGCAACGCAATGATTGGCTGGGAAGGCGCCATCCACTGCATCACCAACCAGATACCGCCATTTCAGGCAGTCGATGTAACAGATCACTACTCTGTCCATTTCAACGTAACCGATGAGGATGGAAATGAAGTTCATGGAGCAGTCATCACACTGGGCAACATGGAAAACGAAACTGGCGATTATGTCTTTCTCAACCTGGAATCCGGTGATTATCAGTTTACTGTTTCCCTGCCCTGCTACAGCGATTATTCCGGTGAAATATCAATCGTTGACACAGATCTTATCATTGACGTAAACCTATCAGGAATAGCCGGTGACGCCAACGGCGACGGCATCGTAAACGTGCTCGACCTGATCGCTGTTGTGCATTTTTTTACCAACCAGCAGACCGGTTTATTTTGTTTCGACAATGCCGATATCAACCACGATGGTGTCATTAATGTTATTGATGCCATTGGAATCATTGGTATATTTTCAAATGATGCCCGATGACAGGCTGGCTCTTCGCACAATTATTGCCTGGCAGTTCAAACCCCTGCCTGAATAATTAAACTTCAAATAGCTTATCTTTGCATCAATTATGCAAAGGGAAAAGACAATCGCCTTCAGCACACTTGGTTGCAAGCTGAATTTCAGTGAAACCGATGCCATTAGCAGGAATTTTGCGAATGGCGATTATGCCATTGTGCCCTTCAACTCACCGGCCGACATCTATGTGATCAATTCGTGCACGGTAACCAAAAATGCTGAAAAGAGGTGCAAAGAGCTTATCCGCAAAGCGACAAATAACAACCCAGAAGCACACGTTGCAGTCATTGGCTGCTATTCTGAAATAAGCTCTAAAGAGATTGCTTCCATCCCGGGAGTTTCACTGGTGCTTGGAAACAAGGAGAAATATGCCTTGCACGAGCACCTTGAGAAGCTCAGCCAAAATGCAGTGATGGCAGAACCCTTGCCTGATAACGGCGATACTGCTCCACCATTCGTGCCGGCATATTCATTAGACGGGCGAACCCGTTCCTTCTTTAAGATCCAGGACGGCTGCGATTACAAGTGCGCCTACTGCACCATTCCGCTCGCCCGCGGAAACAGCCGGAGCAATAGCATTGCCAAAACGCTTGAGGTCGCCAGGGAGATTGCAAAAAGTAAAATTAAGGAAATCGTATTGACCGGTGTCAACATTGGAGATTTTGGCAAGCCACACGACGAAACATTTTATGAGCTTTTGAAAGAGCTGATCAAGACAGATGGCCTTGATCGCATCAGGCTCTCGTCTGTTGAACCTGACCTATTAACCAATGACATCATTTGCCTGGTTGCAAATGAACCAAAACTGATGCCACATTTTCACATCCCATTGCAATCAGGCAGCGACACCGTCCTTAAAAAGATGGGGAGGCGATACGATACAAAGCTATTTGCCGACCGCGTGGATTTTATCAGGCAGCACATCCCCCACGCCTGCATTGCCGCTGACCTCATCGTGGGTTACCCCGTTGAAACAGCAGCGCTTTTTGAGGAGTCAATGAAGTTCATCGAAAAAGTCGATGTGTCCTACCTGCACGTTTTCACATACAGTGAGCGTGAAAATACGCGGGCTGTGAAATCAGCTGAAACAGTGCACCCAAAAGAGAGAAAGCAAAGATCGAGGCTGATGCAAGCCCTGTCATCAGAAAAAAAGAAAACTTTCCTATTGTCAAACAAGGGCTTGGAAACAAGCGTATTGTGGGAAAAAGACCAGGCAGGTGGATTTATGTATGGCTTCACGGAGAATTACATCAGGGTAAAAAGAAAATTTGACATCAAGAAAACAAACACCATAGAGCTTGTCGTATTGAACAAGCAGGACAACACAGGAGTTTATTTTATATGAAAGAATACAGGAAATTATGTTTGCTGGTATGTGACATTGCGCGGGATACTGGCAATTACATCCGTGAAGAGTTGCCGCGGCTGAGCACGTCTGATATCGAAACAAAAGGGTTGCATAACTACGTGACCCACGTGGACACAACCGCCGAAAAACGCATCGTCAGGGCGCTAGAAGAACTGCTGCCCGAAGCGGGTTTCATTGTTGAAGAAGAGAGTATTGAGAAGCAAGGTAATGATTACAAATGGATTGTGGACCCACTGGATGGTACAACCAATTTCATCCACGGCATCCCTGTTTTCAGCGTATCCATTGCCCTGATGCATCATGACGAGATCGTTCTGGGGGTGGTTTACGAAGTGATGCGCGACGAATGTTTTTATGCCTGGGAAGGTGGCGGGGCCTACCTTAATGAGGAGCCCATCCGTGTATCGGCAGCTGAAAGCCTGGCAAAGAGCCTGCTGGCCACAGGGTTTCCTTACTACGACTATTCTTTGCTTGACAATTACATGAAGCTCCTGCGCTGGTGCATGCGCAACACGCACGGCCTGCGCCGCATTGGCAGTGCGGCCGTTGACCTTGCCTACGTGGCCTGCGGCCGCTTTGAAGGCTTTTTTGAATACGGGTTAAATGCCTGGGACGTAGCCGCCGGCAGCTTCATAGTGCAAGAGGCCGGTGGAAAAGTAACTGACTTCTCAGGAAAAAATAATTTTATCTTTGGAAAGGAAATCCTGGCAACCAATGCAAGCATTTATA
>SKOK01000182.1 GCA_007120085.1 Bacteroidales bacterium
ACCGGGTCGGGTGATCCATTTGTTCTAAGTGCCTTCCTGATAAGGGGTATGCCGGTAGCCTTTCCCTCCGACAAGTCAAGTTCTTTCAGGAAGTCACCCAGCCTTCGGTTGCGGTATCTCCTGGGTTTCACAACGCCTTTTTTAAAGGCTTCCATAACCACTTAACAGATATTTTTGACCGATTAAATGCGAGTTCCTTATGGGAAAAGTGTAAAAATAAGAAAGGATTACGTCAAAACACGTCGCAGCCACAAAATTAAAGAAGCCAGCAAACAAAAAACCTCAAAAAAATGTTCCCATTAAGGGAATTATTGTTACTTTTGTATCGGAAGATAAATACAATCCAGACCGGGCGCAATTATGGACAGGATATTTTCAAAAAATACGCTAAGGGAATTCTGGACAAAACATCCTGATTGCGAACAGCATTTAAAGACCTGGTACGACACTGCAATACATGCCAATTGGAATTCACCAAATGACGTAAAACAAACATATGCATCAGTAAGTATTCTTAAAAATGGCAGGCTTGTCTTTAACATAAAAGGAAACACTTACCGACTGATTGCACGAATAAACTTCGAAAAAAAATGGTTGTTCATTCGGTTTATCGGCACACACAAAGACTATGACAGAATTGATGCAAATACGATTTAAAATTGCTACACCATGATCATAAAACCAATCAAGACTGAATCTGACTACAGGATGGCATTAGAAAAACTGAATGAGGTTTTTGATGCCCCTGCAGGATCACCAGAAAGTGATGAAGCGGACATCCTCGCTGTTTTGGTAGATGAATTTGAGAGGAAGCATTATCCCATTGATGCACCAGACCCCATAGAAGCCATAAAAATCAGAATGAAAGAAATGCATATGAAACAAATAGATATTGCTGATGCATTTGGTGGCCGAAACCGAACCTCTGAGATCCTTAACAGAAAACGAAAACTTACTGTTGGCATGATCCGAAACATTACCAAAAGACTGAATATTTCTCCAGGCGTATTAATCAGTGACTATAAGATATCTCAATAAACATAAAAGACACTCGCTAACCGGTTTTAATCAACAAGGATAATTGAATATTTCGGGATATAGTGTACAATAAACAGGAGAAATACTGATTGATTTGTGACTTTGGTGTCTCACTAAAACAAGTAAACACAATGGCAAATAACCCAATCAGTATGGTAAAAGTAGAACGCATCATCGGAAACCAACCCTGTCATAATACATAAAAACATTTTATCTTTCGATATAAACAATTCCAAGCATGTACGATAAAGTAAAATACTGGCTTGAGCTCTCAGGATAAATGCCTTGAAATCATTGAACATACAAAATCGTTGCAAGAGTGGATAAAAAAGAAGCTATAAGAAAAGTCCAGCAATATAAATTGTTGCTTGGAAATCATTTCGACCTTGATTCAGTTTACTTGTTTGGATCTTATGCAAGAGAAACATACAGAGATGATAGCGATATTGATGTGGCAGTTGTTGTAAACAATGTATCAGAAGACTATTTTGCAGTCAATCCTTTATTATGGAAACTAAGAAGGCAGGTTGATGATAGAATCGAACCGGTTTTAATCGACAAGAACAACGACAAATCAGGCTTCCCGGATGAGATCAAACGAAGTGGAATTGAAATAGGTTAATGAATCATACCGCTAATACAGAAACCCAAACATCCACAACGGAATCACATTTTCGTGGCCAACCTCAATGTCATCCTTTACCACGTAAGCCTTGTCAAGATTGCGGATTTGTTTGCGCGTTTTGCCTTTCCCGCCAATCTCAAAATGGTACTGCCCGTCTATTAGGAAATGAGCTGCATCTGATGCATGAACCCGTTCTCTGACTGATGGTGTGATAGTTGAGTTTGAACGGCACCGAGGATACAATAAGCTGCATGGCGATATCCACATGCCCGGAGGGATTTTCAAAATATCGGAATTGTCATCCTGAAAAATTCAGAAACCTTACAGCAAAAATCCAGGTATGCATCCGACCCCAAGAATCGGGGAACGTGGATTTAACCCCATCTCAAATAAGCCAGTTTGAGATATCGATATTGCCTTTATTTACCCATCGACCGGAAAAGATCGGTATAGGAGGGCGGCTCATACACACGCCCGGAAAAGAGAGTGATGATCAGTCCGATGACAGGACTGAAGAAAAACGACAACAAAAACGCACGCCATTTGCCGATCTTCCTGCCAGAGGCAACAATGGAAACCAGCGCACACAAAAACAAATACAGAAAAAACATTTCCATGACAACAAGACGTTTTCCACAAACATAGGGCATCACTACGCCAATGGGTGACGTACGGCAAAAGAATTTTCTTAAAAAATCATCCACTACGTCGCAGGATGGCGGTGTGGAACGTTATTTTCTGCGACATTAACAATAAAATAAATTATCTTTGGTGATACAGCCCTGATACATCTAAATAACCCTTTATGTCGAAACATAGCACCATCAGGAGATATTCCCTTATCATTGAAAAGATCGGGAGAAAATCGCACCCCTCATTTGAAGACATCAGGAACTATATGCATAGTCATGGATTCGAGCTGTCTGAACGAACAATACAGCGCGACCTGGAGCAGATCAGGAATGATTTTGGCGTGGACATTTTGTATGACCGGCAGCGCAATGGCTACTATATTGATGATTATGCCGGCTTCAACATGAATAACTTTCTTCGTTTCCTGGAGATCGCCAACACGGCCGAACTGATCATTGAATGCTTAAAGGAGAGCAAGCATGCCATTGATTATTTCGATTTTGAATCCAAAGGCAACCTGAAGGGTGTTGAGTTCATCAAACCACTGTTGTACGCCATCCGGAATAACCGCAAAATCATCATTACCCACGAAAGGTTTTCTACCGGCCTGCAGACTGAATACGAAATCATGCCCTATATGCTGAAGGAGTACTTGTACAGATGGTACCTGGTTGGCATTGTGAGCAAAAAAGAGGAGTTCCGGACTTTTGGTATTGACCGCATTGTTGACCTGGTTGTGTTAAAGAGTACTTTTAAGCCCGCAAAGAGAAAAGACCCCAAAGAGCTGTTTGCCAATACCATTGGCTTAACTTATTCATTGAATGAATTAATGGAAGTGATCTTGTCCTTTACGCCCCTGCAGGGGAAATACATCAAGTCGCTTCCGCTGCACGACAGTCAGGAGGTGATCATTGACAATGACAAGGAGCTGAGGGTAAGTTTATATGTCATTCCCAACATCGAATTAAAGCAGCGCATCCTGATGATGGGCGAAGGGGTCAAGGTGATTGAGCCGGCATGGTTGGTTGAGGAGGTGAAGGATTCGTTGAGGGCTACCTTGAAGAATTATGTCAGTTGATTTGTAATTCACATGTGCACATGAAACACCCATGCCAAAGCTTTTGACACACAGGGGAATGATTATTGATTGCTGGCAGCGGAATGCCCTGAAAAGGGCAACTTAATTCAGCCCAGTGGCAACGCCCTGGGTAAATGCCGGCAACACCACACCAGCGCCCTGAAGATAGGGGCAGGAAATTAACACTTAGTCACTCTTATCCAGCATATCCCGAATTATTCAACTATCTTTGCGTTAAATCAAACACAATTAAAATTGGCCTTCGAAACCATTAACATATCTGGTCAGCCGAAGTAATGGTTC
>SKOK01000033.1 GCA_007120085.1 Bacteroidales bacterium
TGAATTTGACTTTGTTTTTTTTCATGGCTGTGGTTTTTTGATAAACAATCTGTTTATTCGCATCAGTTTGCATATAAAATTACCAAATATGTTTGGGAAAGTTGGTGTTTTGGGAAATATTTTTCGTGGACATGCCTTGTCTGAATCACAAAACATAAGCCTCCACATTGCCTGGATGCACTGTTTGCATGGAGGCCACATCGTAAGCGCGCAGAAAGGTTTTTGAAAACCGTGCCTGTTTCTTTGTATTCCATTTGAATTCAAAAAGATGATACACACCGTCAGCCTCTTCAATAAAGTCTATCTCCTGCTGCTGGGCAGTGCGCCAGAAATAGGCCCTGGCATCCGATTCGGCATAGCGGTTGTTTTTCAGTCTTTCACTGATGACAAAGTTTTCCCACAGTGCGCCGGCATCCGTGCGTGAATGTATGGACTGAAAGTTAGCCACTACGGCGTTCCGGATGCCATTGTCCCAGAAGTAGATCTTTTTTCCTTTCCTGATCTCATTGCGAACATTTTTGCTCAGTGCTGGCAAGCGGAAAATGACATAGGCTTTTTCCAGCAGGTCAATGTATTTCTCCACTGTATTGGCATCTGCCCTCACAAGCCTGGCAATTTCGGAATACGAAGCTTCGGAACCCAGCTGCAGGGCAATTGCAGCAATGATCTTTTCGAGCAGCACTGGCTTTTTGATCTGCTCGAGCATCAGCAAGTCTTTATAAAGGTAGCTGCTGACAAGAAGTTTCAGCAACTTCCCTTCCATCCCCTGGCTGCTTATGATCTCAGGATAGTATCCATAAACCAGGCGATGTTCCAGCAGGCGTTTTTCTTCCAGCAGTCCGTGATGATTCACCATTTCTTTAAACGACAAAGGAAATAAGTGGAACTCATACTTGCGGCCGGTCAGTGGCTCGTTAAACTTGTTGGCCAGTTCAAAGGCCGAAGAGCCGGTGGCTATCACCTGTACATCCCTGATCTTGTCGGTAATGAGTTTTAGCGTAAGGCCAATGTTTTGAATGTTCTGGGCTTCGTCAATGATAATCAGCTTGTGGTTGCCAAACAGGGCCTTTAACTGCGTAGAGTTAATTGTTTCCAGTTGTTCGCGCACATCGGGTTCATCACCGTTAAGATGCAAATGCGTCAGTCCTGACTTTTCAACGATGCTTTCGAGGAGCGTAGTTTTTCCTACCTGTCGGGCACCAAACAAAAGGATGGCTTTTCTCCTGCGGTCGTTGAAGAAATGCCCTGTTATTATATCTTCGAGCTGTCGTACAATCATCGTAAAAGTCTTTTCGCCACAAAAATATAATAAAAAATGATTCAAAACAAGTATAATTATAATTATATCAGATTGTGTTCATATTATATTATAATAATAAATGATTGTATTCAGAAATAATTATTATAAAACAAGAAGCAAATCCGTTTTTATTATATTTTGTTATTTTGTAAAACCAGGGCATTGATCCTAAGCGTGTTAGTTTTCTTTTCGGTGCAATATTATTTTATATTTTTTCCATTTCTGATGAATTGTTGCTCAAAAGATATAAAAACAGTCACTGCTGTCCGTGAAAAATGTGTGCTGGCTATGAAACGCTTGATATATATCGTCCCTTCCCAGCAACAACCTGTCGTCGCTGATCTGCACTCCGAAATCAGACGGCCTCGGGGCAACAGGAATAAATCCCAACTCACCTCCAATTAAGTATTCCTCTCCCGAAATACTGAAAGCAGGCCGGTACATCCAGCGAGTCGAAAGGGCTATGTGGTTTTTCAGCTCACCATCCCTGTAAAAATTTTGAGGCGTCACTGAAATGCTGAACTCCCTTTGTGCCCACCTCTCTTGTGTATTGCGGTGCTGTATGTTTGCATAAGCGGTAAACCTTGCTGCACCTGACTCATCAAATCGCAGGGGAGAGCGCGCCGCGTGCGTGCTGCCGGATTTACTGTTGTGACTGCCAATCAAATGCAGGCGCCAGGCATCGGTCGCATCCCACTAAAGCCAGAGGCCGTCTGTGTGAGCAATCGAAAGGTTTGATGCATAATAGCGGTCAACACCTTTTGGAATAAAGCCCGTTAGCGGGAACCGCCCCTGGAACCGCCCCGCCGTGAGCCTGACCCCCGGTGCGATCTGCCACCTGAGCATCAACTCATCCAAAGTGGCTGTACCGGCCGGGTAAGAACCGCTGCCACCCGTGTGATCGTCGAGCAGAAACCGGAAACAATCCTGGTTGCTGGACAAGCGTGTTGCAGCACGCACGCGGAAAGTCAGATTGTTGTGGAGATGTTAGCTGAGCCTTAGCCTGACCATTGTATAGGTGCAACTCCGGTTATCGCCTGATGGTTATTTAGCCATACATGCTTGCCTTAGCTGAAGGAATGGCAGCAAGGACGAAATTCCTTAGGCAGTTTTTTGTTTTTTTCGGAATGCAGAAGGGGAATATCCAAAAAAAGCCCTGAAGGTTTTTGAGAAATATCCCGGGTCGCTGAATCCCGTCATGTAGGCAATGTCAGCAATATTGCCGGCGTTTCTTTCCAGCAACTCTCTTGCTCTGTGCATCCTTACTGAACGGATAAACTGAATGGCAGACTGACCAATGATCGCTTTTAATTTTCGGTGCAATTGTGATGGACTCATTCCTGCTTCCCCCGCAAGCATCTCAACGGAAAAACTTTCGTTGTCGATGTTCGCCTCTGCCACCCTTAGCAATTTTTCAATCAGTTCACTGTCGCGGGATGAAACAACTATTTCTTCAGGCTTGACAACCAGGGTCTGGTCGAACCTGGCCCGCAAAGCCATACGGCTTTCGATCATGTTCTTTACCCTGAACTGCAATTCTTTTGCATTAAATGGCTTGGTAAGATAATCATCAGCACCCGTTTCAAGTCCGCGAATAACATCGCGGGTATCAGCCATTGCGGTGAGTAATATTAATGGGATGTGAGAAGTTACCTCATGCGATTTGATCTTTTCGCAAAACGCAAAACCATCTGCACCCGGCATGATAATATCACTGATGATCAGGTCAGGGATCACCTTAATGGCTAACTCAAGGCCTTCAGCGCCATTCGATGCCTCCATCACATTGTAGCTGTTCAGGAGAATGGACGTTATATAATTCCTCAATTCCTCATTATCTTCAACTATCAAAATAACCGGTTGCGCCGTTTCTCCCTTTGCAACTTCTGCCGGGATCGTCAAAGCGGCATAAAACCCCGATAATAACTGGAGTGTCGGGTTGGTATGTGCCTGATAGTCAATTTGATCAGGTGGGTAATGGTGATCACCCAACGGGAACCTTAACCTGAAGGTGGTGCCATTTTGTGGTTTGCTCATTACAGCAATATGGCCTTTATGTGTTTCAACAAGTTCTTTAACGTATGCCAGACCTATACCTGTTCCCTCATTATGTCTGCTCAATGAATCGTCGATCTGATAATAACGATTATAAATGAAAGGAATTTTGTGTTTTGGAATGCCGGAGCCTGTGTCCTTAATGGTGATTTCAAACTGACCTTGCTTGTTTTTTGATGTATGAAGACAGACCGTAACGGTTACTTTTCCGCCAGCAGGAGTGAATTTTAATGCATTATGCAGCAAGTTGATGATGATTTTCTCAATGGCATCTTTGGAAAAATAAAAATTGTTGGATACCTGGTGAGACTTAA
>SKOK01000011.1 GCA_007120085.1 Bacteroidales bacterium
GAGCTGCTGGCCGACCAGGACGTGATCATCGAAGCAACCACCGACGATGCCTTCCTGCTGTTTATGCAGGGGATGCCGATCAACGAGCCGGTGGTGCAGCACGGCCCATTCGTGATGAACACCGCTGAAGAGATTCACCAGGCCATCGCCGACTACCGGAGAACACAGTTTGGCGGCTGGCCCTGGGACGATTACGATCATGTGCACCCAAGAGGGCAGGGCCGCTTTGCGAAGTATGCCGATGGCAAGACCGAAGTGCCCGGAGACCAAGCAGGCGCTGGCCACCGGGCATAACAGATGCTGAATGTGGAAACGTTTGGCTGATCATAAAATCAAGCCGGTTAACAAGATGCAGAGCCAAACTGATCGCAAGCATGAAAAGCACAGGAACCCATCACTGGTTTTTCAATAAATCTAAGCCTTCTGGTGTGATGCGATACTGCTGCTCCTTGCTTTTCTCGTTTCCCTTAATGGTAAACTCCAACAGCCCAAGTTCCCTTAACGCTTTCAGGTAAACACGCTTGTTTCTTGATTGGTATGTTAACCCCAATCCTTTCTCAAGCAGAAATTTTCCTTTTTGCGGCCCTTCGGCACATAACTGTAAAATGCTGAAGTGCTTTGGGGTTAACTCTTCAAGTGTCCACTGCTTTTCAGCCGGTTTTGCCTTTTTGTATGCTATTGGGTGATCTGTGGCAATGAAGTCATTCGTGTCTGCTTCCCATCCGATCTCAGCAGCTAACCAGTTGATGTATAACTCAATGCGTGAAGCCAGGAAATAGGGGAGGCTCAGCAGGTAGAAAGGCTTGCCGCTGCTTGTTTTCAGCTCATCAAGCTGCCGGCTGCCGGCATAAAAACGAATCGCAAAATGCAGCGGTGAGTGATCCAGAAAGACTTGTAAAGACTTCAGGTGACCTTTAGCTCCTGATTTTACTTCGATGGGGATGAGTTTTCTCCGGTATGGGTAAATAAAATCAACTTCTGCATCGGACTGCTTTTTGTAACGAACCCAGAAATGCAGTTTCTGAAGGCTTAACGATTGAAATGACAGCAGTTCTTGTCCGACCAGGTGCTCAATGAGCTTCCCTTGGTAAACACTGTTGAGGTCTTTAGTGCCTAAAACATCCAGCTGTAAGCCGGCAAAATAGTTGATCAGCCCTGTATCCAGAAACTGGATGCGCGGTGTTTTTTTGTAATCGGGTTCCACAGGCAGTGTTGTGCCTGTTGTGGGATACAGAACGTGCAAGAGATGGGTCTTTTCGAGGGCACGCAAAACCTCTCCAATGCTTTTAGAAGGATAATTCGAGTTGCCAAAGCGCTGAAATGTGGTGCGATGCCCGGCTTTCTGTATGGCCTGGTGTATGGCAAAGCGAATGAGGTGAAGCTGCTGCTCGCTTTTTGCATATTTCTCTGCATCATCCAGGTAAGACTTGATCAGGGAATCGTAAATTGGCCCCAAAGCGGTTACGTCTTTATGCGTAACGTAGTGCTGGATCACTTCTGGCATCCCTCCCAGCAATGCATAGGTGTGAAAGGCATCCCGTAAGGCGGGTTCTGCATATTTTTCAATAGGTGTTTTATGAAACTCTTCAAGCAGTTGTTGTTCTCCTGATGCTTTCAAAAATTCATCAAATGAAACGGGTCGCAAAACCTTGTACTCAACCCGGCCAACAGGGAAGGTGAGGTTCTTGCCGAGCAGTGTTTCCAGCATGCTTCCGGCGGCAATGACGGCCAACTGGGGTACTTCCTCCTTGAAGTAGCGCAACAGGTTAACAACTTTCGGTGATTCCTGTATCTCATCAATGAACAAAAGGGTGTCGCTTATGTATTGTTGAAGAAATCTTTTTTCTAAAAATATGCGCGTTAACAGGTGCTGGATGTCTTCAAAGTCTTCAAACAGCCGGGCGTCTCTGGATTTTTCGAGGTTGATGTGAATGTATTGACTGAACTGCTTCCCAAATTCGTGGACAAGGGTAGTCTTGCCAACTTGCCGTGCACCACGGATTACCAATGGTTTGCGGG
This sequence comes from Bacteroidales bacterium, assembly GCA_007120085.1. Taxonomy (GTDB): domain Bacteria; phylum Bacteroidota; class Bacteroidia; order Bacteroidales; family UBA7960; genus PUPG01. The sequence continues at coordinate 2,020 of SKOK01000011.1, forward strand.
TTGGAGATGTGCGCCAGGTCTCTAATTCCTTGAGTTGATTTCTGTAAAACATGACTTCCGGTTTTGCCACAAAGATACACATTTTTTTGAAGTAACGGTTAAATATTAAAAAAAACAACCCAAAGTAAGGGTTAATATTGTCATTTTTTAACCCAAAGTAAGGGTAATTTGCCCTTCGCTGATCATCGAAGGATGATGGAATCTACTTTCAGAGGGATTCATCTCCGGGGGAGTTCACCGGTGGTGGATGAATGTTCCAGCCTCCGACAGGAGCTGGAAACCACCACGCAACATAGGCAACAGAAAAAAGCCTGGAAACCTGTAGCATCTTACCAAATATTTCATAATTTTATCCTTCCAAAAAAATAACCGATTTGAAAAGCCTCTTTGCACACTGTTTTTTGCTCACCCTGCTGATGATATTCCTGCAGCCTGTAAACTTACACGCCCAGGATCACTATACCGACAGCCTCCGGCAGGCCATGCAAACCGCTTCCCGCGAAAGCGACCGACTGCATGCTACCGTATTGCTGGCGCGGGAACTTTTGCCTGCCGAGATGGACTCGTCCAGGGCATTGCTGGAAAATGCCGCAGAATTAAAGCACAGCAAAGAGCTGCTCCACCGGGCTTACTACTACGGTGCGTGGGGATTGTATTATTGGGAAGACCGTGACAGACAGCCCTCCATCGATCACTACCGGAAGGTACTGCAAATGCAGCCTGATCCGGCTATTCTTCATTTGCAGGCGGAAGCGGCCAATCATACCGGATTAGTGTATTACCAGTTGGGTGTGGCTGACAGCGCCAGGGTTTATCTGCACAAGGCGTTTGACATCGATAAAGAACGTGACAACAAAGAGGGTATGGCTAAAACCATGTATGACCTCAGTCGTTTGCATCGGGGAGAAAATCAGTATGAGCTGGCATTCACATATATCACGGAAGCGATCAAGCTGCTGGAAGAACATGGCTCGCCCAGGTTACTGCCCTTTCTATATAATGTATTGGGCATTACGCATTCGGTGCTTGGCAACAGAGAACAGGCGGCCACAGCCTACGAACAGTCTTTGAAGTATATTCTTAAAGAGGGAGATGAAGAAGGAGTGGCGTCTTTTTATAACAACATGGCCGCCTTGTGGTGTGAGGAGGAGGGAGCACTCGACACAACCCTTTATTATACCCATAAGGGTTTGGAGCTGGCCCGAGCCGGAGGCTATACATACTTCATTGCTGCCTTGCTGGCAAACAAAGGGCAGGCCCTGTTCACTGCAGGTGAGCCTGCTGAAGCACTTGAATATTTTAAAGAATCTATGGAATACATCCATCAGATTGGCAGTCCGCACATGGAGGTGAATGTAACCCATCGCATCGGGAGGACATACAAGGCATTGGGTAACTTTGGGGAAGCCCGGCAAGCGCAACAGCGAACCCTGGAAATAGCCAAAGAGCTGCAATCGCCAAGTTTTCAGAGCGACGCACTCCTGGCATTGGCAGCAATGGATAGCCTGGAGAACAAACACGAGGACTTTATCAGGCATTATGTGCAGGGCATCAAGCTGCGCGACAGCATCTGGAACCGGGAAAACCATTCCCGTATCGCTGAGCTGCAGATCATTCACGAAACAGAACAAAAAGAACTGGAAA